>JABMPI010000691.1 GCA_013203755.1 Bacteroidota bacterium | reverse complement strand
TACCAGAACCATTCATTTCTTCAAAACCATTTTTGTTATTTTACTTTTCAATCCACATTTTATTTGTTGTCATTTAGACTTTTTCCGTTAGGTAAATCTTCAGTAATTCATTCATAAATGCAGGCCCACCCGTTATCGTTTCGTAATGGTTGTGTTGATTTGTGGCTTTTGGTAAAGGCGATTCGCCATCTAAAAAAAGTTCTATTCCAAATTGCCCAAAAAAGTGTGCCCTTTTATAAAATCTTTGGTCACCGGATATCTCAAAACTATTTAACATCAGCTCAATAACATCGGCAAAAACACCTGGTTTTAAAAGCTGCGATGTGTCGGGACTTGATAAAAGGTATTGTTCTGCCGCAGAGAGCATCAGGTTTTTGTATCTGACAGCTAAATCTGGACGGTCTGTTTTTAGCTTATAATATCTGCTGTAACATAAATTGGCTATTTGGGAGTGCGGCCCGTAACCATAACCAGACCCCCAAGTTGTGGTGTATGGTTTATTCATAGACCTGATTCTTGGGATTCCTGTTTCTGCATCTAAAGTTACAGCAAATCCACCACCAACTGAGTCTAATTTGTGAGGTGCATCCAGAAAGTCAATATCCTGTTTTAATGCAAATTTTTTCATCTGCCCGGCTAACTCTTTATCGAATAAAGGTGCAGCTTTATTAAGACATCTTGCCAGTTCGAGATTACTCTTTAACCACACAACATTAACATGGTCACCTATTTCGGGACTCCCGGCCGGTAAATATCCAGTCTTTGTTAATTTTGTATTAGCCTGCATTCTGCCAAAAATTACCTTTATCGCGGTCAATAACTCATCCCTTCTGATCTGATTGGTATTCTCTTCTCTTTGGTATACATCGGCCCATCGTTCAATCATTTGACCGGCATATCGTGGGAATTCGAATCCGGAATAAGGACCATGTTCCGACCATCGGGCATGCCGGCTAAAATGGCCTGTTTTTTTATCGGCTATCTGATGATCCCACTCACCAATAGTGAACTTCCAGCAAGCTGCCGGTGCAAGCTCGTAGCATTTATCCCAAAATGGCCAACCACCGGCTTCGTGATAATCCTGATTAACTTTCCCATATCCACAAACTTCATTTTCAAAATCCCAGAACAGATGTTCACCCCATGCCATTAATCCTGTATTAGGACTTTGACAATTAGTGAAGAAGAATTTTATTGATTTGTCTGCTTCTCCAGCATAGGTTTCGTTTCCGGTTATTTTGGACAGGGAATACATAATTTCATATAACCCAATATCGCGCAAAGGATTTGCTCCGCCAATGGATCTGTCGTTTTTACGCACTTCCTGAATGCTTCCAAAATCTTCTTCCAATCCAATCCTCATGGTTTGACGATTCAATGTTGAAGCAAACAAGGGTGTATTTTCAGTTCCGTAAAAATCCCTTCCTCCGGAAATCATTGCAACGGCATAAGCTTTTACAATTTTCAGATAATCAGGATCGTTTGTTTCCCTTTTGGTATTGGGATTTTCTCCATATAATTTGAATGATGAAGTAAAAAATATCAATGTAATTAGAAAGTAATGTAAACCTGTTCTTATGGCTTTTATCATGCGAAAAGTCCTAAATTCAAAAAAAATCATTTTCAATTATACTTTTTAATTACCTCCAATTATCTGAACAGTTTTTTCATCAACTTCCTCTCCCAATTTTAAAATCCTCTCAGGTTTAATTTTAGTAAGCAATTCAATTTTGACCTGTTCTGTTTTATCACCATATACCGAAATTAATGGTTCTTCAGCATCGCATAAAGTCAACCCTGAAACAGAAACATTTTTTGAATTGTAAAAAGTAAGTGCCGGATATTTGGTTGTTTTCAAATTCAGATTTTTAATGGTCACACCTTTTGCATCCATACACAGCAATCCATTTTCAGCTTCCATTGTTAGATTTTCCAACGATACATTTACGAGGTTCATTTCCGGTAGTCCTTGCAAATAAATTGCTTGATAAGCTCCTTTACAAGTAACATTTTTAATACTGATATCTTTAAATTGTGGCGTTTCTTCGGTCACTTCAGGAATTGATATATCCTTTTTACCTCCTTCTTTTTCTGCCAACATTTCAGATACAGACTTGCCGCCATAATACAAATTGAATGAGATGGCGTTAGTTGGAATATTGACCATGTCGATATTGGAAATGTAAATTTTCTCCACTACTCCGCCTCTTCCGCGTTGACTTTTAAAACGGAGGCCAACATCAGTTCCTATAAAAGTACAACCGGAAACATGCATATTTTTTACCCCGCCCGACATTTCGCTTCCAACGGTAACACCGCCATGACCGTGATATACAATGCAGTTTTTTACTATAATATTTTCGGTTGGAATGCCCCTGTCCCGACCACTTTTATCTTTTCCTGACTTTATACAAATTGCATCGTCGCCCACGTCGAATGTGCAATTGTAAACCAAACTATTTTTACATGATTCAATATCGAGACCATCACCATTTTGAGAGTACCACGGATTGCGAACATCGATATTCCGAACCGTTAAATTTTCGCACATTAAAGGATGGATACACCAGGCAGGAGAGTTTTGAAAAACAGGACCGTCGAGCAATACATTTTTACAATTCACCAGGCTAACCATTACCGGGCGAAAAAAATCTTTGATTTCCTTATAATCTTCCAGCGTCTTATAATTCAGTTCGTCCTTCGCTTCATTTCTTTCGTAGCCTTTCTTATAACCTTCTGAAGGATACCACAGGTCTCCTTTTTCGTTGGTTACTCCACCCGATTTCATCAATTTACCCCATTGAGCCTCGGTCATTTTAAAGCGTTTTACAAAACGCCATGCGTCCCCCGAACCGTCAAAAATTCCTTCGCCGGTAAATGCAATATTTGTTAATCCTTTTCCTGAAATTGGTGACATGCAACGTACCCCTTTTTGTCCCTCGAAATTGGATTCTATCAATGGATACAAATCTTTGTTGGTACTGAAAATTACCAGGGCACCTTCTTCAGTGTGAATATTAATGTTATTTTTTAGCATAATCGGGCCAGTCAACCAAATTCCACGAGGAATAACAATGCGGCCACCCCCATTTTCAGCAACCGTTTCAATGGCTTTTGAAATAGCTTCGGAATTTAATGTTTGTCCATCTCCAAC
>JABMPI010000690.1 GCA_013203755.1 Bacteroidota bacterium | reverse complement strand
TCTACTTTGTCGCCTATTTTTAATTCAGGATTATAACGGAATTCGTTTAAACTAACAATACCGTCAGATTTGTAACCGATGTCAACAACAACTTCGCGTTTATTTAACGAAATAACAGTTCCTTCTAAAACTTCTTTTTCTGAAACTGTGTTTAGCGTTCCAAAATATAAGCTTTCAAAGTCACCTCTTTCCGATGCCGAGTAAGCATCAACACCACTCTCTAAACTAGCCCAGTCGAATTCTTCTTCAATTTTGGCAGTTGTTACTGGAGCTTCTTCTTCTTTTGCTACCTCTACCTCTACTACTTCTTTAGTTTCTTCAACAACCGCCTCTGTTTTTTCTTCGGCAGCAGCTTCAACTACTTGTTTTTCTTCTTGAACAGGAGCTTCCACTACCTCTTCAACTTTTTCTTTTTTTTCTTCAGTCATGTAATTCTACTTTAAATTAATGAGTTAGACAATATATTTGTTTTTAAATCGCGCGCAAAAATATAACTTAATTCACTTATTTCAAAGGTTTTCGGTAAATAAATGTGTTGTGAATAAATTATTTAAAATATAAGGGAAAGTTAATCGTGTAGAATGTTCCCCTTTTAACGATTAATTTGCTCAATTATAAGCGAAACGAAAGGAGACAAGCAACATTAATTGCAAGCTTTGTTTCTTTTATTAATTTTGAAATTCAAATAAAAACTGAATGAAAAGAATTCTTGTTACCGGGGGAGCCGGATTTATTGGTTCGCATCTTTGTAAACGTCTTTTAAATGAGGGAAATATGGTGATTTGTTTAGACAACCTATTTTCGAGTTCAAAAGATAAAATAATTCCTTTTTTAGATAATCCTTATTTTGAATTTGTAAGACACGATGTTACCTTCCCATATTTTGCAGAAGTGGATGAGATTTATAATCTTGCTTGTCCAGCTTCACCCGTAAATTACCAGTACGACGCCATTCAAACTATTAAAACTTCTGTAATGGGGGCAATAAATATGTTAGGTTTGGCAAAACGTGTAGATGCAAAAATATTACAGGCCAGTACCAGCGAAGTTTATGGCGATCCTGAAATTCATCCACAAACCGAAGAATATTGGGGGCATGTAAATCCAATTGGAATTCGCTCTTGCTACGATGAAGGGAAACGCTGTGCAGAGTCGCTCTTTATAAATTATCACCAGCAAAACAGTGTAAAAATAAAAATCATTCGCATTTTTAATACTTATGGTCCTAATATGGAGTTGAATGATGGAAGAGTAGTTTCTAATTTTATTATTCAGGCACTTAAAAATGAGGATATTACAATTTATGGAAACGGATTGCAGTCGCGAAGTTTTCAGTATGTTGACGATTTAATTGAAGCGATGATTCGGATGATGAAAACTGGCGATGATTTTACTGGGCCGGTGAATGTTGGTAATCCAATAGAGTTTACAATGTTGGAATTAGCTAAAATTGTTTTGGAATTAACAGGAAGCAAATCTAAAATTGTAAATTTGCCACTTCCAACGGACGACCCAACTCAACGTCAGCCAAATATTGAATTGGCAAAAAGAGAATTAAATAACTGGGAGCCCACGGTACAATTAAAAGAAGGATTGCAAAAAACAATCGAATATTTCGACCAAACTCTTAAAAAGTAATAAAATATGAAAGGAATTATTCTAGCAGGAGGTGCCGGAACACGGCTTTATCCAATTACTCGTTCCATTTCGAAACAAATTATTCCGGTGTACGATAAACCAATGATTTATTATCCACTTTCTGTATTAATGTTGGCAAGAATAAGGGAGGTTTTAATAATTTCGACACCAACCGATATTGGTTTGTATGAAAATCTTTTTGGAGATGGTTCGCAGTTGGGAATGAAAATTTCGTATAAAATTCAACCGTCACCCGATGGATTGGCGCAAGCTTTTATTTTAGGTGAAGAGTTTATTGGAGACGACAATGTTTGTTTGATTCTTGGAGATAATATTTTTTATGGATACAATTTCAGGAGTGTGTTGGAAGAAGCTGCAAATATTGAAGATGGTTCAATTGTTTTTGGGTATTACGTAAGCGACCCCGAACGT
>JABMPI010000689.1 GCA_013203755.1 Bacteroidota bacterium | reverse complement strand
CTCCACCTCACGGGTTTGGCTTTTTCTTACGAAAGGGCTTCTTTCTCTGGATAGCTTCGCACAAAAGGATTACTCCGAATGCACGTATCCATGGGCTACTACTGACGGAACAGTAGGTCTAATCATTGTTAGACAATTACTCGTGCAACATCGTGTCGCACAATGACATAAGTATAAGTTGGTAGAACCTTTAATCACCATAGTATTAAATGAATACTTACTGTTTTACATACTAACTATAATTAGTTCTGATTAATCATTTCATTTCCGTTTATAAAAGCCGGATTATATTTTCCTCTTTCTTTAAAACCCGGAAAATTGCGCATGCTTCCAAACCGTGGATACGATTCAAAAATATCGCCATTACCAAGTACCCTTGGGTCGCCCTGTTTTTTAAGTTCATCCATTAACACTTTATTTAAATCTTCCTTCACCCGAAGCAACTCGGGATTATCGGCCAGATTATTAACGCAACCAGGATCGTTTTTAATATCGTACAATTGTTCCGCCGGGCGTTTGCCGTAAGCCAAATCAAAATATTTTGGCCAAACATCTTTTTCATCCAGCAAAAATTGTTTGCTCGGAGAGCCATCCACATCGTGGTAACCAGGAAGCAAATTTTTTGTTCCATTTTTTGCAGGTGTATTCTTTGCACCTTTGGGAACCGGATTACCAGCTGGCCAGCGGTCGGATTTAATATTCCAAACATAAAGATAATCGGCAGTCCGAACCGCACGAGCCGGATATCCCAGATTATCGGGGCGTGCGTGGGTGTGTCGTTCGCGACCTGTAAAAACATATTTTCTGTCAGAATCAACTACTCCCTGTTTTTCTGAGAACAGAATCTTTGAAAGGCTTTTTCCTGTCATTCCGGGTGCATTTTGAATAGCTGCAATTTCCATAAAAGTGGGAGCTAAATCTATCATTCCCACCAAATCAGTTACTACCCGATTTCCTGCTATTTTCTTTGGCCAGCAAATGGCCAGCGGAACATGTGTTCCATATTCCTGAAGGTTGGCTTTTGCCGAAGGAAACGGCATCCCGTTGTCGGCAGTTATCACAATTAAGGTATTTTCCAGTTCTCCCTTTTCATCCAAAAATTTCAACATTTTACCCAATTGTGTGTCAAACCATTCTACTTCAAATGTAAAATCGAGCACATCGCTTTTTACCAAATCAGTTTCAGGCAAAAATGACGGAACCATGGCATCGGAAAGATTTTTGCCTGCTTTTATTCCCGAACCATCTTCATAAACCCGGTGTGGTTCGTGCCCACCATACCAGAAAAAGAATGGGCTGTCGCCGGTTTTTTGCGAATAAAACTCTTTGAAATTCTCGAAATAATCGGTTCTACTTATTCCCTTTGCAGGAACTGAACTAAAAACTTTGTCGTTAAACTCAGGTCCAACAGGGTTGCGCAACCACCCTGCATCTTTCCAATTTCCCGGGCCCCATGGTTTTCCGGTAAATCCAATTGCATATCCTGCACTTTCAAGTAAATCGGTGAAAACCTGAAATTTCTTTGGAAAATAACTGCCGTGTGTCCCTGCTTCCTCAAGTTGCCATATGTTTTTACCCGTAAGAATTGCTGCTCTTGAAGGACTGCATTGTGGTGCTGCAACAAATGCATTGGTAAAAAGAACTCCTTTCTCTGCCACCTTATCGAATGCAGGAGTGCTTACCCCATTTTCGCCATAAATAGATGCATATGGAAAAGATTGATCATCGGCAATAGCAAACAAAATGTTTGGCGGCTTCTGTTTCGGAGTTAATTGCGATTTTTCGTTGGCACGGCCTGGCAATGCTAGCATCGAACATAATACGATTAGTATTGAAATATTTTTTTTCATGTGATTAGAATTGTTTGTTTTTTATGGCACCATATGTAACTCTCTTATAATCACTCTCCTATGTGCAAGCGATTTTACGTGTTCGTTTCATTCGTATAAATTTATTTGGTTTGCTTCTAATTTATCTAATTATCATCAACAAGAAATTTAACAGCCGTAGGAATCCAACCACTGTCCCATCGGTGCTTTCGTTTAGGTTCAAACAAATACAGATGCGGAATTTCAAGCTCAACCATTAGACTGTGTATAACAACACCCCCTTTGGCACGATTTCCTTCTGTATTGTAATAGAAAACTCGTGGGGCGGTACCTAGTTTATGTCCATTCTTTTTTAGAAGTGTGGAGACTCTGTATTTTTCAAAATTCTCTACATCACCAAATGTGTATTCTATACTTTCTACATCAGTACTATCTTGTATCAGGTTCGTATCCATTCTAATACCAATATCCCAACCAGCAGCTTTATAAAAGGTTTCAGTGTTTCTAAGCAATAAAGTCAGTGCGCCCCAACCCGATTTACTGAAGCCCATTAATAACCTTCCTTCTTTTGTCCTAATTGTTGGATAATTCTCATCGACAAATGGTAATACGGTTTTTAAAAAATGATTTTCATCTTGCTTGGTTTTATCTTTCGAATGATTCGCATACCATGGGAGGTGTGTAAATCCGGGTGACACGCATATTAAGTTGTATTTATTATGAAGGTCGTGCTTTATGATTTCTACCAGACCATCTCCGTTTTTTTTGTTGCCTTGTTCGCGTACCGGGAGTACATATAAAACCCTGTAGTTTTCGCTAATGGAAAAATTATCGGGCAAAAGCACACGAATGGTTGTACTGTCCTTTTGAAAAGGTGAAGCTATTCGGTGGCTGATTATTTTATTTTTATTCTGTACAGCTATGGCAATGTGTGCAGTTTGAAAAAGAATAATCAGTATAAAAATAAGTCGCAAACTGAACTTAATTGCAGCAACTTTAAATCGTTTATAACAAATGCACATCTATTTGTTTTTTAAGCTTATGCCCTGTGTGTTTTGTTGATTTATAAAATAGGCATTTGCCCCGGGTTTAACGGCCGGCGACCAATATTCATTTTTAGTTGGCAGATATTTTGCCAAAGCAGATTTTATTTCCCAAGCCTCAGGTTTACCGGCAATGTTTTCAAATTCATTTGGATCGGTATTTCGATTATATAATTCTTCAGAACCATCTTCGTAATGAAGGTAACGGAAACCGGAGGAAACCACTGCGTGATTATTTCTGCCATAAGTTGTTATGGCGTAATTATCAGCGCCGGAAACAGGATTTGCCATTAAGGACTTTAAACTTCTACCTTCATTCCTATTGTTGGAAGGCAAACCACATAAATCAACAAGTGTTGGGTAAATATCCAGCATTTCAACCGGTAAATTACAATTTTTATTTTGAGTCATTCCCGGTGCCGAAATAATAAGCGGTGCATTTGTTGCCTCCTGCCACAATGCATGTTTTGCAAATAATCCCTTTTCGCCCATCCGGTATCCGTGGTCAGACCAAAGAATAACAATTGTATTGTCCTTGTAAGCACTGTTTTCCAAGGCATTCAACACCTCGCCAATATAATAATCAACAAAGGTTACACAGGCAAGGTAAGCCTGAACCATGTCTTTCCAGTTGTCTGTTTCAATTGCCCAGTCGGTTGTGGGCATTTGCGGCAATTGATGCACTTTCAGCGCAATTGCGGGCAAGTCTAAATAATCATCTTTTTTATAAGGAGGAGTTTCAACGCCTGCAACCGGGTGCATAT
>JABMPI010000688.1 GCA_013203755.1 Bacteroidota bacterium | reverse complement strand
TGGCTGCATAGCTTAACTGATCGTCCAGCTTTTTGTTGCATATCCAATGTATCTAGTTGAACTAAGAAAAAGGTTCAAATAAGAGAATAGTTGAACCTTTTCATTTTATTCATAAAGCTAATAAGGTGCATTCTTAATTCGCTTTTTTTTCATCTTAAAATCTTTGCAAATTTCAGATAAATCGGCCTTTATTACCTTTCTTAAATTAGGCTGAAATCTTACGTTGTGTCAGCGCAAATAAGCCAACATTTCTTTAGTTTCGAAATCTGGTCTAATATTCAACATTATACATAAATTTGTAAGACAAAAAGTAAAATACTATTACGTTATGCCACATATTGACCTGTCCTATAACTTCATTTTTAAGCACACAAGAAAAAGGCAATACCTGAAACAGATATTGCCTTTTTCTTTAAAAATATTTTGTATTTATTCCTTCTAAATTCCCAAGGTAGAATCGGAGAACTATAAACCGAATTAATCAACATTAATCATGTGGAAATGAATCTGCTTTCGATGAAGTTGCAGAATATCAATTCAGCGGACTACCAACCGGAATTTCGCAACGATGAAATGGTTGCCCGTGCGGAGGATTCAATTTTGGCGGAGTAGTAGTTGCATTTGCTACCGTTGGGGCAGTTGGATTATTTGTTCGCTGACCGTTCAAGCGGGCCGCATTTTCCAAAGTTGGTGAAGTTCCTGTTCTGTTTATTGGTGCAGCGGGTTTGGCAGGTGCAGCAGCATTAAGTGGACTTCCAACTGGAATATCGCAACGATGATACGGTAGTCCGTGCGCTGGATTAAGTTCTGGTGGAGTTGTAGCTGTATTTACTGCCATTGGTTCATTTGATGTGGCTGTTGCGGGAACAGGTACCAGAACTGATGGAACTGTAGCCGAAGTATCTGATTTTACAATTGTATTTGGCACTTGATTTTGTTGCTGAATCTCTACCGCTTTTGACTCTTTTTGAGCTGGCGAGCAGGAAATCATTGTACCTAAAACAACTGTTGTAATAATAACAACGTACCTGTTTATACTTGATCGATTATGCAAATTTCTCATTTCAATATATTTATAGTTTTAAAATTTCTATTTTACTAATATTTTATTTCTTTAAACCTACCTTTTTTTCAAACAAAATTAAAAGAAAAAAGTTGCGGTACATTATATGAGTGTGCTTTTTGATAATCAATAATGGATATGTAATAAAAAGTTGGACGGTAAGATAAGCTATACAGCCAATTTTTGATTATTGTTAACTCGTCTTTTGTATGATAAAAAAGGTTCAAATTGTTCCAAACTTGGTACAAAACCTACTGTTAAATATACAAAATGTTAGGTTTTCGTGCTTGTACTTTTCATTTCTATAAAAAAATGTTTCTGTTATTTTCATAGTGAGGCACTAACACACAATCATTAGCTATTCTTATACATTTGGAGTACCTTTGTGTGCGGATTACATATCTTTTGATATCAATCATTCACTATCATTTTTGTTGATGTGCTTTTATGCAATCTTTCTTCGCATTCGCAGACTTAATATCTATAGTTGAGTTATCAGTAAGCAGTCCACATCGGAGTACTAATATTTAGTGCGTCATATGCAATTATTAGCATTTGGTTTATTCCGATGGCATCAATACATTTTAATATGAATAGTGATTCAGACAATCATTGTGGTACAAAACGTATAACCACAGCATTGCTTCTTGCGGCTGGTACAGGTAGTCGCCTTTTCCCCTTAACAAAAAGTTCTCCTAAATGCCTAATCCTTGTCAACGACAAATCTATCCTCGAACGACTCGTTACTAACCTAAAAAGCCATGGATTTAAGCGGCTTGTAATCGTAACAGGTCACGAACAAGAATGTATCGTGGATTATCTCGGCAAAAAATCGGGAGACATTAGCATTGAATACGTTCACAGCCCCTTGTATAAAACTACAAATAACATTTATTCACTTTGGATGGCTCGTAATATTATAAATGAGCCTTTTGTTCTTTTTGAAAGCGATTTGATAATGAACTCCACTTTGCTTGATGATATGGTTTATCCCGACAGGATGGCCGTAGCGCTTATGCAGCCCTGGCTTAATGGAACAACGGTTTCTCTTGATAAGGACAATAAGGTTACACAGTTTCAAAAAGGAACTACCGAATCGTATTCCGATATCCGATATAAAACCGTTAACATATATAGCTTTTCGCTTCCATCGTGGCAGGCAATTGTTAAGAGGTTGAACCAGTATATTGAAGCGGGTAATGTTAACTGTTATTATGAAACCGTTTTTTCTGAAATGGTTGACAATAAAAGCCTGGCCTTTGAGTCGGTTTCGTTTGACCATAAACCATGGTACGAAATTGATAACATGAAAGATTTAGCTAAAGCTGAATTATTATTCCCAAGTGAATTGAAAAAGGTTACTATACTTGAAAATGCAGTGGCATAGTTGAAACAGGAGTAATTTATTGAAGCTTAAAATATTCGTTGTAATAGGAAGAAGAATCAGGGGGGAAGAAAAAGGTTCACATTGTTTTAAATGTGTTGTTTATCAAATGTATCTAGTTGAACTAACGTTTGGCGCTATGAATAGTTGCCGATTGCGGGTTACTTTTTTTTTAAGTTATACAGAACTTAAAGCGTGCTACAACTCTTGAATTTACAACCATCTCGGTAATTATTTATGAGCGCGTGTTATAGCCATGTGCTTTATTTTCTGTCGTCTAAATGTCAACTTACGCTTAATTATTTATTGAAATACTTTTGCATTAATGCCAGTAATTCGGTTTTGTTAATTGGTTTTGAGATATAATCATTGCACCCTGCTGCCAGTGACTTTCCCCTGTCGCCAATAAGCCCGAAAGCTGTTTGCGCGATAATAACAACGTCTTTGTTAAATTGCCGAATTTGACGGGTTGCTTCATAACCGTTTAAATCAGGCATTTGAATATCCATCAATATTAAATCAATATCAGGGATATTTCGGCAAGCTTCAATGGCTTCTGCTCCGGTTCTTGCTTTTATAACTTTATTGCAAAACTCTTTGACATTTATTGAAATCAACATTTCCGATGTTTCATCATCTTCAACAATCAATATTTTCAGATTACTAATTTGACTATCTGCTTTATCAGAAGGCAAAACATTTTGAACAACGATTTTTTCTTCCGGTTCAGTCTTGTAAGGTAGAGTGAAATAAAATGTCGATCCTATTCCTTCTTCGCTTTCCAACCATATTTTCCCCCCAAGCATTTCAGTGTATGCTTTGGTAATAGCCAAGCCCAATCCTGCTCCTTGTCGCGCCATTTTATCTTCGATATCAGCCTGAATAAAACGTTCAAATATTGCTTCCTGCCGGTCTTTTGGAATTCCAATACCAGTGTCTTTTACAAAACCTTCGAAGTATTTACCTTTATTCTCGCATCCAAATTCAATAGTACCTTCATTGGTGTACTTAATCGCATTTTTAACAAGATTAATCAGAATAGCTAAAAATTTATCGGGATCTGTTATGATTGTAGCTTCTTTTGAAAGTAGTTTGTTTTTAAGGGAAAACTTTAATCCTTTCTTTTCAGCTTCTGGTTTGAAGAAGGTGTAAATGTATTCGAGTTTATCATTGACATTTGTTTCCGACATTGAAAGCTTTATTTGTCCTGATTCTATTTTCGAAATATCAATAATATCGTTGATAATATTGAGCATTCTGGCACCGCTTTTCTCTATGATTTCAATATACTTTTTCTGTTCTTCACCACTAAGATTAGGTTCTTTTAACAGGTCTGAAAAGCCTAAAATGCCATTCATAGGTGTACGGATTTCATGGCTCATATTTGCCAAGAATGCCGATTTTAAACGGTCGCTTTCTTCTGCTTTTTCTTTGGCAATTAAAAGTTCTTCGTTTGTTGCTCTAATCTTTTCTTCGGATGCAGCTAATTCTTTATTTAAAGCTGAGTATTCTTTATTTTGTTTTTTTAGTTTTTTCTCTGTTTTTATAAGTTCTTTGTTTTGTACTTTTATTGCTTTTTCTACTTGTTCTTGTTTTTGTAAACTATTGTCTAATTTTTTATATCCGAAAGACAAACCAATAAAACCAATAACCCATAGTAGTGAGAATAAAATAATATTTCGCTTTTTTTGTTGTGCAGTCCGTTCTAATATTAGGTTCATAGGTATTGAAATACCAATACCACCACGAACATCCCCAATTTTATATCCTTGATGTGCATGACATTTTAGGCATGATTGTTCTGTAATCATCGGTTGCATAAGTCGTAAATACGGTTTCCCATTAATAAAGGAATATTCGCTTACTTCTTTTATACCTTTCTCAAATTGGTTCAAAGCATTAAGTTCCCACTCATCAGGTATATTTTCGGGTCTCATTAATATTTTACTTGTTATATGCCCCACAACTCCATAATCTTTAGCGAAATACTCATTTAACTGTCTTATCATATAAGCTGGATTCATTAATGTTAACTTTTTCCCTGATGGTGTTTCTATATCTCTTTCAGGAATATGTGAAAGAGCAGGATTTGGTTGTGTCATACTGTCAATAGGAACATACACTCCACCATGCGAAGATGCCCAAAAACGAATTGCTTGGTCTTTGTTGAAATTTGCCCGTGCTTCGTTTTTTGCAAGATTATCCTTTTCTTTTTCAATTTTAGAAAAATCAAAAATTATTAGAGAAACAATTAGTATTGTCCAGCAAAAAAGTATTGCTAAATAATATCTTACCCTTATGGTTTTCATATCTAATTATTTTTTTAGCATTGGCTATAACGAATCGCTAAGTGCAATTGCGTTTATTTCGCTTATATGCGTTTTTCAGTAAGTGGTTGATATTTATGTGTATATCCGTTTGTAAGTACTTGTAAACGTTTACTATCGGTTACTAAATTAACAAAATCAATCATTTGTCAGCCAGCTACTTTACGAAAGTTTTTTTTAGCTTAAAAGATTCACGCTAAAAGGAAGTAGAATCCAGGAG
>JABMPI010000687.1 GCA_013203755.1 Bacteroidota bacterium | reverse complement strand
ATCTCTTTTTCTGTTTTAAAAGCCAGATCTATTTTTGCTTGCGGATCAATGTTTGCAAATGCCGCATCTAGTGTTTTTAAATCTTTGCCGCCACCTTTATAATAAAGCTCCGGTTCTGGCAGAGTGCGGAATTCATCTTCCGATAAAAATTTTGTTCCTTCGATTGCCTCTTCAATAAAACGTGCTAAATCCTCTTTTTTCATTCGGTTAGTAGAGTGCGCCGAATATTTTTTGTCAACAAACAAACGAATTGACAGGCCGTTTTGAGTAGCCTGTTCTAATTTGTCAATTTTTTCTTCGCGAACTTCAACGCTGCTGTTCTGGCTATTTGAAATGCTTACGCTTGCTTGTTGGGCTCCATTTTCTAATGCATGGTTCATTGCCCATTTAGCCAAACTATATTTTTTTTCTTTTGTCATTTCTTTAAACTTTAAACTTTAAACTCGAAATTGTCTTACGCATTTGTTCCCCCAACCGTCATTTTTTTAACTAAAACTGTTGGTAGTCCGCAGGTAACCGGAGCCGATTGTCCGTCTTTTCCGCAAGTCCATGTGCCATTATCAATCAGAAAATCGTTGGCAGCCATCGAAATATCGGCTAATGCCTGAGGCCCGTTTCCAACAATATTAATATCCTTGATTGGTTGTGTAAGCTTGCCTTTTTCAATGAGGTAGCCCGACTTCACAAAGAATGTAAAATCGCCGGCACCGATTTTTACTTCGCCATTGGTGAAGTTGTCAACATAAACACCGTAATCAACATTGGCAATAATATCATCTTTCGAATGTTGTCCGTTTTCCATATAGGTAGCACGCATTCGTGGTATTGGAATATTTCTAAATCCTTCGCGTCGACCATTTCCTGTTGGTGCAATGCCATAATGTTTCGCACTAATTCTGTCGTGAAGGTAGCTGTTTAATATACCATCTTTTACCAGGTAGGTTTTTTCAACATCATTCCCTTCGTCATCGATATTTATCGAGCCACGATTGTTTTCCAGTGTTCCGTCATCAACAATATTTATAAAACTTTCTGCAACTTTTTTGCCCATTTTGTCGCTAAAAATAGAAGTTCCTTTGCGGTTAAAATCGGCTTCGAAAGTATGCCCGATTGCTTCGTGTAATAAAATACCTGAGCCACCTGCACCCATTACTACAGGCATTTCGCCGGCTTTTGGTTTTGTTGCTTCAAACAAAATGTTTGTTTTGTCAATTGCTTCTTTCGAAAGTTCGTCAATTAAATTTTCATCCAACCATTCAAATCCTTTTCGGAATGAACGGGCAGAATATGCATTTTCTATTTGTTCTCCTTTTTGCATAATACAAACCACACCAAAACTAATCATCGGGCGGTAATCGTATGTTAATCTACCTTCTGAATTAAAGAATAAAACATAGCTGGTTTCATCATTCAAAAAGGCATTTACTTTAATTACTTTTTCATCGAGTCCAAAAACTTTATCGTTAATTTTTTGAACGAACGGAACTTTATCTTTTACAGATACATCGTCCCATTTGTTTGCTATTTTGTAATAGTTTGATGGTATTTTTTCGTTTACTGCACCAGCATTAAAAGTGGCATTGCTGTTTGCAATATTTGCTGCCATTTTTGCTGCGTTTAGCATATCGTTTAAAGTTATTGTCTCAGAGTATGCAAATCCGGTTTGGTCGCCTTTTAATACTCTGATTCCAACTCCAAAATCTATATTTGAATAAGCCCGGTTAACTTTACCGTCTTCCAAACCAAGGCTATTGGATGTTTTATGTTCGAAAAACAGGTCGGCATAATCGCCGCCCTTACTCATTGCTGCTCCAATAACTTTTTGCAACATTTCTGTTGATACTTCAAAGTGGTCTAAATAACTTTTCACTGCTCCTGAAATTTGTACGTTTTGGCACGATTGCATAAATGGAGGTAATATTACGCTTCCGGCGACAAACATACCACTTGTTTTAATAAAATTACGCCTGTTTGTTTCCATTTTAATTTTTTTGATTTGTATAGAGTGTAATAGTAATATAATATGCTGAATTATAAATTGACATGTATCATGAGTTTCGTTATGCAAAGTATAATTACACACTCCTGTTCTTTTTTGTGATTGGAATGTGTGGGTTAAATTAGATAATTGATTGATTTTTTATAAAAGTATGTTTTTTTGAAAAATAGATAATTTATGAATTGCGGCATAAAAAACAGGGGTTTGTTAAGAAAAATGAATAAAAATGAAAAGAAACCCTTGTTTTATATTAGTATATTGTTGAAAATAGTATTTTTGTTGTAGAAATATAAAAAAAAAAACAGATATGGCACAATTCAGATTTAAAGCATTAGAAGAAGTTCTTAACCGTAAACCGGTTGATGTAAAACGCGAAGAAAATTTGACATCGGATTATTATGCGATGTATGTATTCGACCGCCCAAAAATGAAAAAGTATTTGTCGGGTGGTGCATATAAAGCAGTGGTAGATGCAATTGAAAACGGAACTACAATCGATCGTAAAATGGCAGATCAGGTTGCTCAGGGAATGAAATCGTGGGCAATGGAAAATGGTGCAACTCACTATACGCACTGGTTTCACCCATTAACTGATGGTACTGCCGAAAAGCACGATGCATTTATTGAAACTACCTCAAATGGTGGAGTTGTTGAAGCATTTTCAGGAAAATTACTTGCACAGCAAGAACCCGATGCTTCATCTTTCCCAAGTGGTGGCATTCGCCAAACCTTCGAAGCAAGGGGTTATACTGCTTGGGATCCTTCGTCTCCAGCGTTTATTAACGGAACAACACTTACTATTCCTACAATTTTTATTTCGTTTACTGGTGAGGCACTTGATAATAAAACTCCACTGTTAAGAGCAATTCATAAACTTGACAAAGCAGCAACTGATGTTGCTCAATATTTCGATAAAAATGTAAGTAAAGTACAAACCAATTTAGGTGTAGAACAAGAATATTTTCTGATTGATGAAGCTTTATATCAGGCGCGACCTGACCTTGTTCTAACCGGCCGTACTTTAATGGGGCACGCTTCTTCAAAAGACCAGCAGTTGGACGACCACTATTTTAGTTCAATCCCAACCAGGGCAACTGCTTATATGATTGACGTTGAAAATGAAGCTTATAAATTAGGAATTCCTTTAAAAACCCGTCATAACGAGGTAGCTCCAAACCAATTTGAATTTGCTCCGATATATGAAGAAGCGAATTTAGCAAACGACCATAACCAGTTGTTAATGGACTTGATGAACAGAGTAGCACGCCGACATAAATTCCGTGTTCTTTTCCACGAAAAACCATTTGCCGGTATTAATGGTTCGGGTAAACACAACAACTGGTCGCTAACTACAAATACTGGTGTGAATTTATTTTCACCAGGAAAAAACCCAAAATCGAATTTGTTATTCCTGACTTTTGTAATTAATACTTTAAAAGCAGTTTACGACAATCAGGATTTATTACGTGCAAGTATTTTAACTGCTGCTAACTCACACCGTTTGGGAGCAAATGAAGCACCTCCTTCTATTCTTTCAGTTTTTCTTGGAACTGAGGTTTCGAAAATGCTTGATTTAATGGAAGAAGCAGTTGTTGACCGCAAAATGACACCGGACGAAAAAACAGCTTTAAAACTAAATATTGGTCGTATTCCTGAAATTATCTTGGATAGCACCGACCGTAACCGTACCTCGCCATTTGCATTCACCGGAAACCGTTTCGAATTCCGTGCAGTTGGTTCTTCTGCAAATAATGCACCTGCTATAATTGTGTTAAACTCAATTATGGCAAAACAATTAATCGATTTTAAAGTGGCCGTCGATAAATTGATTGAAGATGGAATTAAAAAAGATGAAGCAATCTTCCAGGTATTAAAAGGTTTGATTATCAACTCGAAACCAATTCGTTTTAATGGCGATGGTTATAGCGACGATTGGGTAAAAGAAGCTGCAGCACGTGGTTTAACAAATATAAACAATGTGCCAGAGTCGTTAAAAGCATATTTGCGTAAAGAGAACATGGAGTTGTTTGATAAACTTGGTGTTTTCAATAAATCGGAATTGGAAGGTCGTACTGAGGTTGAGTATGAGAAATTCATTATGAAAATTCAGATTGAAGCACGTGTTCTTGGTGACATTGCAATTAACCACATTGTTCCAACTGCTGTACAATACCAGACCATGTTACTTGAAAATGTAAAATATTTGAAAGATGTGTTTTCTGAAGAGGAATTTAAGGAATTGGCAGCCGGACGTTTAAAACTAATTAAAGAGATTGGCGGTCATATTTCAGCAATTAAAATAGAAGCTAAAGAGATGGTAGAAGCCAGAAAGAAAGCTAATGTTGTTGAAGATATTATGGATAAAGCTGAGGTTTACGATAAGACAGTTCGTCCTTATCTTGACAATGTTCGTTTTCATATTGATAAACTTGAACTGATTGTTGACAACGAAAAATGGCCATTGCCAAAATATCGCGAATTACTGTTTGTAAGATAATAATATACCATAACGATATTTTAAGAAAGGACTTTTCATCAATTGATGGAGAGTCTTTTTTTTTGCTTTTTTTTTGAAATGAATACCTGTAACGAATCTAATTAGTGTTTGTCTATAAAGTATGTGTTCGATTCATAAAGTTAGAATTCAAAGCCTGCCCCGAATTGTTAGGGGGCTTGCGAAGTCATAAAATGAAGAGTCCCAATGTCATCGGGATGACTGTTTTTATGACGAGCGTAACGCAGAAGTCGGACTTTATAGACAAACACTAAGTAATATTCAAGACAGATTAGTGGTCATTTGTTAGTTTAATTCCTTAAATTGTATCAATTAATTTCTTTTATGTTTAACCTCGTGTCCCCGACGCGAACAAAAATCAAAATTTTATGAGTAACAAAGATGATTACACCGCCAGTTACGATGCATTTATGGCAATATCCGAAGAGGAAGTGAAGTCTCCGGGCATACCTATAGATGTTGCTTTACAGGAATCCGAAAACCTTAACCTGTGGTGCCAGGAGGACATACCACTGTTAATTGCAGCCGGTTTGCCCGAAGCTTTTATTAGTGCCATTCCGGTGCGTACCGGAGCCAGCCGCGAGGCACAGTCGCTATGGGCAAGAGAGCGCAATACACCCAACGATGCCCAACAGGCGTGGGCTCTCCGCGCCGAAGAAGCTTACACCTTGCGCGACAACCTGAGCCATACGTTTAGGTATGCTTTTAGAAACGACGAAAAACTAATTGCCCGCGTAGCCGAAATTACCGACGGAACAGGCGACGACGATATGATACAAGACCTGAACGACCTCTCGGCATTGGGAGAAAAGAACCCCGAACTTTTGGTACTAATTAATTTCGATGTTACCCTGCTTGCCACAGCCGCTACTTTGTCCGACGAGCTTGCCGTAGTGCTTGCAGCAGCCAATGGCGAAAAAGAAAGGGGCAACGTAGCAAAAGTTAACCGCGACCGCGCGTATACTTACCTGAAACAAGCCGTTGACGAGGTGAAAAACTGCGGACGTTTTGTTTTCTGGAAAAACGAAGCACGGCTAAAAGGATACAGAAACCAATACAAAAACAAACATAAACGCCGAAAGAATAGCAGCGAAAGCGATAGCGAATAAATAATAACAGGGTTTCAGCTTTTCGAAACCCTGTTTTGTTTATGTTTCCATTCGACAAACAAATAAAATACCCTGTTTTCTGTCAAAATGATAAAATACAGTAGTTATATCTCGCAAAATGTACGTTCTCTCCGGTGATAACTGGAAAAAAGGAGGAGATAACGGTGTTTTAACCGGTGATAACTACTTTTTCGCAGGTGATAAGAGGCTAAAAGGGGGTGATAAGAGCAAATTTACCTGCGATAACCATAAAAAGAGGTGGGATAACTACCTGCCAACGCGGGATAACATAAAAAAGGTTTCGAAAGAAACCAGATACCGGAATAACGAAATGTTTTTTACACTATATTAGCAAAATAACAGGAACAAAGGTGTCGTTAGCACGACGTTATGCCCAAGCTTGAAAACGCAACTAAAATGGATAAAATAGAATCATTATTAATAGTTTATAGTCTAAAAAACAAAACATGAAAACCATAAAATTTCTATTACTGACATTTATTTTAATTGGATTGTTCAGTTGTGACAAAGAAGAAACTGAAGAAATAATTAATATAGAAGTTGAAAATTATATCCAATTATTAAAAACAAATCAATATGAATCTTTGGATTTACCCGAGTTTTCCTTTAAACACATACCTGCATTATTAATATATATAAATGATACCAGTGTGGTTAATAAGTTTCCACATGGTCTATCATCCTATCACCCACAGAACCCAATTTATAGACTTGGAGTACTCGTCTTATGGACAATTGAATCTATAAGAGAAGTGTCAAGTGATAGCGAAACCTTTATGTTCCGATTTCCGTCTCAACATCCTTTCGTGCAATTAAATGAAGAACCTTTTACATGGATTCAAGACCATGACAATGAAGCTTATGGAACTATTCGGCAAGTTTATTTTGAATGGTGGGATAATAACAAACATAAAAAAATTAGTGAATTTCATAATACAAATCCATTGGAACACACTAATTACAGGTGGCACTGAAAAACAGCCCCTAATAATTAGGGCTTTATGCGGTCGGCACGACCCAGCATTGCGCCCCGGTTGAACGAAAGCCACTTCGCAGCTGGTTGCTATGGGGATTGGATT
>JABMPI010000686.1 GCA_013203755.1 Bacteroidota bacterium | reverse complement strand
GCTTTCTACTTCCAGCGGTGTGGGCTGATCGGTATCGCGACCACATTCAGAATACGAAAAGAGAATTTTTTTCCCATCATACGACAATTCGGGAAGCAAAAACATTCCCCCACTCAGATTACGACCTTTTAAACGACCATTTACAACTGTCGAATTGGCTAACACATCTTTCAATTCCGGCTGATCTGAAAAAGCATTATCAAGCATAAAAATGCTTCCACCGGGGCGGGCAAAAATTCCATAGTATTGATCGCACATGTGAAAATCACCGGCCGAACTATTGGAGACCGTAAATACAATATTATCAAAATTAAGTAGTGGATTGCTAAAGGAAATTTTTCTTCGTAATGTTAAAAGCTCAGTAAAAAATTGTTTTCTTTTTCGCGCATTTCCCGGCTCCGTATTTTTTATTTGTTCCGAAAGCTTTCCGAAATCAACGCGCAAATGGGTTTCTACATTTTTACCTAAGTCAGCTACCAATGTTTCACATCGTCGAAGCACCACATCCAGCGGATCCTTATCGCCCGGCAAAACAAGAGCCTGCTTGTTAAAAGTTTGCGATTCTATACGTTTAAACCACTCCTGCTTTTCTTCTATCTGTGAAGTCAGTTCTTTATATTGTTCTTTAAAATCATTATTTACCTGAGGTTGTACTTTGGGGAAAGACGTTTCTGCTGTTTCCTGATTTTCAGAAACAATAAGAAACAAAAGACTAAAAGCAAATAACAACTTCGTTAGCATAGCAGACCAGATTAGATTGAATACTTCAAAAATAATAAAACTATTAGCAGTTTAATCATTTGTCAATTGTCATTGATCATTCTAATTTTCATCAAGAGTAGATTTCCTCCTTTCCTTTTGAATCTGTAACTTAAAACTTCGAACTTTTTCCTTTTCCTTTTTTCCCTGAAACTTTGAGCCAGGAGCTTTATTTCCCATATTTTTTGTTCTTTTGTGGTCTGTTTCTCAATCAATAAAAAAAATGAAAAATCTACTTTCGTATGTGTGGTCGCCGGTGTATTTGCTGTTTTTCGGTTTGTTGGCACTGGTGTTTCATCCTATTCAGGTGGTTTGCCGTAAAATAGGTGGTTATCAGCTTCGCAAAAAATCGGTTGATGTAATGAATTTTTTTATGGTTTATGGTTTATCCCTTTTAGGTTCACGCATTCGTTTTGTTGGATTTGATCAAATTCCCGAAGGCCGCCCCTTAATTATTGTATCCAATCACCAAAGTACTTTCGATATTCCACCTATTGTTTGGGGTTTTCGAAAACACCATCCAAAGTTTGTATCTAAAATTGAATTGGGAAAAGGAATTCCAAGTATCTCCTATAATTTAAAGCACGGCGGCTCGGCATTAATCGACCGTAAAAATCCACGCCAGTCAATTGTAGAAATTATGAAACTGGGAAAACACATTGAAAAGGAAAACTATTCAGCCAGCATTTTTCCTGAAGGCACACGCAGCAAAGATGGAAAAATAAAAAGTTTTCAACCCGCAGGAATTGCCTCTCTTATGAAATATGCACCGTCGGCATGGATTGTACCATTGGTAATTGACGGCAACAGTGAGCTTATAAAAAAAGGATACTATCCACTTGCACTTGGCGTACCACTTACTTACACAGTATTACCGGCCATAGATCCAGCTGGTCGCGACGCCAAAGAATTAACCGCAGAAATTGAGAAGAAGATTAAAATGGTTTTGGGGCAAGATCAGTAGAAAGTAGTTAGTAGTAAGACAAGAAAGTCATTCCATTCACTCAGCAATCTACTGTTACCTGTATCTAAAAGTGTGTTATTCCATTACTACAGAATATTCTTAACCCATATTCAAAAACACAATAACAACTACAAACTACGTCAAATCAGTAAATAGTTTTCGGTAAGCAGTTGGTGTTAATCCACTTACTTTCCTGAATTGTTTGTTAAAGTGGCTAAGGTTGTTAAACCCACTATCTAAACTAACATCCAGAATAGATAAATCCTGATCCATTAACAATTTACAAGCGTATTCAATTTTAATTTTGTTGAGGTATTCAAAAATGGTCATCCCCATATTTCCCTTAAAAAAACGACATAAAGATCCTTTGGCCATATTAACAAGGTCCGATATTTTGCCCAAATCAATGTCCTCTTTATAATGGTTCATTAAATATTCGTGAATAGTATTAATTCTTTTATTGGTTGTAGTAAAGCGCTTCTTTAAGTATTCTTCAGAAGTAAGTAGTTCCTGGGAATCGCTATTTCCAATAATCTCCATTAGGCTGTAAAAATTAATAATCCTTTCAAAATTCTTTAAATAAGGGAGTTGAAGCATAATTTCGCTAACCTTATTCAAAGTATCGCCTGTTATCTTTATTCCTCTTTCCGAAAGTTTCAAGGCCCTTTTTACACCAGCAAATTCAGGCAATTCTAACAGTTCAGGGGGAAGTACATTCGAAGTAAACTGTAGGTAAACACTTTCAAGTGTCCTCCCCGAAGGAGTTGTAGATTCTTTATCGGCAATCCAAACATGAGGTAGCTTTCCACCTATAAATATCAAGTCGCCGGGATGGAACTCTTCAATCGAATCGGCTACAATTCTTTTTCCCGTTCCTTCGGTGATAAAACTAATCTCGTAATAATTGTGGTAGTGCCAGGTACTTTTCTCAAGGTTATCCTGAAAAATCCCGATGGAAAACGACGATCCCTTTTCTAGTATAATTTGTTCTAATGCTGCTGACATGGTTCAAATTGTGCAATATACTAAGATAATGTTAATATCGCATCAACACTTGTAAAGATAGTTTTAGCTAGAGTAAAAAATAGGTCATATTATTACATTACTATTTTAATAAGATTATTAACAACACAAATTAATGGGATATGAATGAATTAATTGAAAAGTTACACGAGTGTGTCGAATTTGGTAAAGTTGATAAAAAATCTCCATATCCACCACAGTTAAAGGGGCAAGATGGTTCTCTGGAAATAACAAAAGCAGCCTTGGAAGCCGGAATTAGTGCAGCAGATATTTTGGATATTGCTTTGGTGCCGGCGATGGCAAAAGTTGGGGATAAATTTTCTGAAAATAAAATATTTGTTCCGCAAATGCTCATGTCGGCCAGAGCAATGGGAGCTGCAATGGTACAATTAAAACCTTATTTTGCTTCGGGCGCCATTCAGGCTAAAGGAACTTTTATTATAGGAACCGTAAAAGGCGACTTGCACGACATTGGGAAGAATCTGGTTGCAATGATGGTTGAAGGTGCCGGATGGTCTGTTGTTGATTTAGGTGTAGATGTAAATTCAGATAAATTCATTGCAGCACTTACTGAGAATCCGAAGGCAATTATTGGTTTATCGGCATTGCTTACCACCACAATGGTAAATATGGAAGAAATTGTGGCAAACATAAAAGCGAAAAACCCGGGAACCCAGGTATTAATTGGTGGTGCCCCTTTAAACGATGATTTTTGCACTAAAATAAAAGCGGATTTTTACGCTCCCAATCCACAAAAAGCAGTGCAATACATAAATCAACTTGCTTCGTAATTCTAAAGAATAAGTTGGTTTGTGCCGGTTTAAGTGGCGGCAGTTGAGATTGTTTTGATATTTCGCATTCTCTACCTGGTGTTAAGTCAGATCTGGATTTACGGGAAAGATTCCTTCGTCGTTCCTCCTCAGAATGACGTCATTGCGAAGACGAGGTACGAGGATGAAGCAATCTTAACCCACATATTGACAATTGACTTGACACTAGTTACTTCAGAAATTAAAAAAACAGAAGCAAAGTTGAACAAGCATTGAAATGTGGAATTTTCAAAATCTTTCTTTTAATTATTGAGCGATTATGAACATACTGAAAACGGGAATATATAAAACCATAGCAACATCGGAAGCTTTTGTAAAAGGAATGATGTTCGACTGCAGGACTTGTGGGCAATGCGTGCTTACAAACACTGCAATGGTGTGCCCAATGAGTTGTCCGAAAGGCTTACGGAACGGGCCTTGTGGAGGTACAACCTGCGAAAAGTGCGAAGTTTATCCCGATAAATCGTGTGTTTGGGTACGTATTTATAAACGAAGTAAACAGAGACAAAACGGAATTCCAATTCTAATCTCTTCTCCCGATTCTAACCTTCATCATACTTCATCTTACCTCAACTTTTTAAACGGTAGCGATAAACAAACCCGTATTCCTCTCGACTATTTGCCTTTTACAAAAACCAAAGAGTACCAAACAAAATCGAAATTAGAACAGAAACTTAAGCAAGGAAGGTTTGTAGTTACTTGCGAAGTTCGGGCACCGCGTGAAGGAGATTTTAATCACATGATGCGCGAAGCCCGATTAATTGGGAACTCGTTCGATGCAATAAATGTTACGGCTTACTTAAATGGCAAACCCTCGTTGCCATCGGCACTTGCAGCAGCCAAATTAGCAGAAGAGGGATTTGAAGCAATTTCGCAAGCAACATGCCGCGACCATACAAAAACATCTTTTGTATCCGAATTACTTCAGAATAACATGAACGGGGTACATAATATACTTTGTTTAACTGGCGATTCGTATGTGGGAACACCTAAAATAAAGCAGGTTTTCGATATGGATTCTTCGCTAATGTTGTACGAAGCCAGACATATTCGGGAGAAATCAGAAATTAATTTTACCAAACAAAAGTTGAAGGTCGCACCACGTCAGTTCCTTGGAGCTGCAATTAATCCATTTTCAACACCATTGGTTGTGCCTGTTCAGCGATTAAAACAAAAAGCTGCGGCAGGAGCCGATTTTATACAAACACAAATTATTCTCGACATCCCCGGGTTTCAGAATTTTATGGATTGCGTGGTAGAAGAGAAAATAAATGAAAAACTGTTTATACTAGCTGGGATCCCGGTTATTGTTTCAAAAAATGCATATAAAATGTTGCCTCATATTCCGGGAGTAAAATTGCCCCCCGAGGTTAAGAAAAGATTCGATAATACCGACGACATTCGCAAAGAGGGCATTGCCTTTGCCCGCGAAATGCTCATCGAAATGCAAAATATGGATGGAGTTTCAGGAGCTCATTTGATGTTGTTTGGTTCAGATCACAATGTTTTATTAGAAGTAATTGAAGGTATTCACTTAAAGAATGAAAAATCATGAGTTTTGAAAATCTAAATATCATTGGAGAACGCATAAATCCAGGATTTAAAAGTTCCCTTAAACTTATCGAAGAACAAGACATTGCCGGAATTCAACAATTGGCAATTAAACAGGCAGATAATGGAGCAACTTGTATAAATTTAAATGTAGGTATCGATGTTCTTAAAGATCAGGGTTTCATGAAAGATGTTATCCGCGGTGTGCAAGAGGTTGTTTCAGTACCGTTGTCCTTCGACTTTCCAAATTTGGAAGTACAAAAAGTATTTCTGAATTGTTACGATCAGGATAAAGCAAATGGGGAATTACCCCTTGTAAATTCCATTTCAGAATTACGCATGGACATGTTGGATCTATACGACATTAGGCCCTTCAAAATGATTTTAATGGCTTCGGAACGTAGCGAAAATGGAGTTCAAAGCCCAAATAAAACAAGCGATGAAGTTTTAGAAACCAGCCTGCGTTTGGTCGACAAAATTCGCGAATCCCAACCTTCAGTAACTTTATCCGATCTTTTTGTGGATGTATCGGTTAGTCCCATTGGTGCCGACATGGAAGGGCTTGTAAAAATGGCCATCGAAGCCATTCGCAAAATCGGTTCGCACAGCGAGCTAAAAGGCATTCACATGTCGGTTGGTTTATCGAATATTAGTGTAATGCTACCCAATTTGGCACTCGACGGAAGTAACTTAAAACTTGGTCTCGAATCCGCATTTTTAACAGAAACTGTACCTTATGGTTTAGACACTATTCTGGCAACACCGGGCAGAAAATACCAAATGTTGGACGAGGATGATTTTGTGTTAAAAGGATTTCGCGAAGCAATTAACGTAGGTGGTTTTGAGTCGCTTATGGAAATACAAAAGCTGTACATTGAGATGTAATTCAGCAACAAATACTTTTCAAGTAAAATAAGATGAAGGATATAATACAGGTTGATACATATTTTGATGGAGATGAATATTTTAGTGAAGGCCCTTATTTCATAATAATTACTGAAGAAAGTATTGAAGCAATTGTTGCCAAAAAAGAGGTAAGCGATAGTTTTCTTCTTCATACCAATATAAATTTAATAAAAGCGGCGTTTGCAATGCCGGGACTTGCAGAAGGGCACGCACATCTTTTTTTAGCCGGCGAAGAACTTGATTTTAAAAAACGCAGCAGTTACCTAAAAAGCGACTTATCGACCTTTATTGAAGTAGGAAAAGAAAATTTACGAAAATCATTGGAATCGGGAATTACCCTGGTTCGCGATGCCGGAGATATTCATGGGGTAAATACAATCCTGCGAAATGGCTCCAATGGCTCGTTGCCACGGGTAAGGTCGGCTGGAAAAGCATTGCGCAAAAAAGGAAGGTACGGCAGCTTTATGGGGGTTGAAGTAGAATCGAATGAAGATTTTACCACTGTAATTGAGGATCTTGCTGTGAATGCCGATGAGTTAAAAATATTATTGACCGGAATTATCGACTTCGAAAGAGGTGAAGTGAAGGGTGTCCCTCAATTTGAATTAAACGAATTAAAACAGATTTCAACTGTCTGTAAAAAATTGAATATTAGGAATTTTGTTCATTGCAGTGGTAAAGATGGGTTGGAACTGGCCATTGATGTTGGGATCAACTCAATTGAACATGGATTTTTTATGGAGGAACAGATGCTAACACGAATGTGCGATAAAAATATGGAGTGGGTGCCCACGTTCTCTCCCTTGCATTTTCAATTGGAAAATCCCAAATTGGCTGGGTGGAACCAACAGTCTCAGGATGCAATTCGTGCGATTCTCGACAATCATTACAAAATGGTTGGAAAAGCCGGGGAGATTGGACTGCACGTTATTCCCGGATCGGATGCCGGAAGTTATGGTGTTGAGCATGGGAAAGCCCTTCTTCAAGAAATTGTACATCTGGTAAAAGCAGGTTTACCTCTTCTACAGGTACTTCACAATGCTACAATTCTGGTACGAAAAAAATGGGATTATCCACTTAACCACATTCGAAAAGGGAGTAAAGAAAGCTTTGTTTTAATGGACAAAGATCCGTTTACAGCTATCCAAAATATATACTCTAAAAAGAGTATTATCCTCGGATCTCCCAAACCTGCCTTGGCTATACTTTGATGGTAAAAATATGAGATTTTGCTAATTCAAGCTTGTAATTTTAATTGGAACATCAATCTTTTCCTGATTACTTCGTCCCCTTTAGAAAAAGGGGGAATCAAAGGGGGATTTTTTTCGTTCATACAAATCCTCAATTCCCAGACTAATTGGAGAGGAATATAGTTAACCAGAGCTGACTACTATTTTGGTTTCTATTTCAAAACGCTTAATAATGTTTGAAGATATTTAGTCCAATCCCCCTTATTCCCCCTTCGCCAAGGGGGACGAGTTTTAATCTCTCTCAACCAGATCCTTTTTCCGCCGTTATTTAACCACCTCGTTGTTGTCGGAAGTTTCATGTATGTAGGTAAAAAACCTTACTACTCAATACGAAACTATAGTACCCAACAATGGGCAACTATTCTTATACAAAACACTTTAGCCAATTAATTAATTTGATGCAGCAAGACAAATTTACTATATTGCATTCTCATGAGACGCTTCAGACCATTAGATATCATTTGTAATTGCCATTCTAAAACATTCGGTCAAGTGAATTGGCTAAATTCCATTGGCCATGGATTTACTACCGTTTAAATGAAAATATCAAAAATAAATACCTTGATACAGGCAAAACAAAAATCTGGTATAATCCTATTTTTTATACTATTCCTCTCATCTATTGTTTCCTCCCAAAATAATAATTTACGTACTAAATATTTCACGTTAGAAGATGGACTTTCGCAGGTGTCGACCAATGATTTATTACTAGACAACTTGGGGTTTGTATGGATAGCTACGCAAGATGGTTTAAATAGATTTGATGGAAAAGTATTCAAACATTATAAACATAATGAATCTGATTCAACAACTATATCTGGAAATCTTATTAACAAATTATTAGAAGACCATAAAGGAAATATTTGGGTAGGAACAATTGGTAATGGCCTAAATTACTATAATCCTAATCTTGATCTGTTTCACCAAATAAAATTGGAGAATTCACCTGATGAGAATGAAATTATTTCAGGCTTAGCAACTAACCGACAAGGAGATCTTTGGGTAGCATCCCGAATTTCTGGATTACATAGATTTCAATATAACGATGATGGTTCTTTTTTACAAAAAAACTTTTTTGCTAACCAACCATTGAGTGCATTATTAATTGACAAACATGAAAATATTTGGGTTGGAGGTTTGCATGGTATGATTTATAAATTTAATTTTTTAGGTGACAAATCAATTAAAGAAAAACCTGAAATAATTGTGAAAGGTAACGTTCAAGCCTTCTATAATACTTATCAACATTTGCTAATTGGAAGTGATTTTGGCTTTTACATTTATGATTTGAAAACTAACAAGGTTGGATTATTTGAACTTGAAAAAATGGGAGAACATCCAACAAAACACGTTTCATCTTTTTTAAAGAATGACGATTCAAGTGTTTGGATTGGGACGGGTAGTGGGCTTTTTTTGTTTGACTGGTCTCAAAAAAAAGTGATAAAAAAAATTAAATATTCTAATGACAATAATGGCTTAAGTAATAACACTGTTCAGGCATTGCTCAAACTCCCCAATCAACAATTAATTGTTGGTACAGCTAATTATTTGAATTTACTAAGTTTTACAGAACCATCCTTCAAAAACATATCCAGAGACCAAAGAGGAGCACACATACTCAATGATAATGTGATATTTTCTATTTTTAAAGAACAGAATGATTTGTGGATTGGAACATCTGATGGAGGATTAAACTTGATTAGAAACGGACTAGTTTATAGTTTTAGGGAAAACCAGAACGACCCAACAAGTATCTCAGGAGATGTAGTTCGGTCAATTGTTAAGGATAATAAAAATCAAAGATTATGGTTGGCCACATCAAGAGGATTAAGCATGATTGATTTAAGAACCTTTAATCCTAAAAATCCAAAATTTACAGTTTTCAATCATAATCCTGACGATCCCAATTCAATAAATGGTGATTTTATAAAAGATTTGGCATTAGATAAAAATAACAACTTATGGGGAGCTACCTATGGATATGGAATATTTCATCTAACTATGCTTAATAATAAGGTTAAAATAATCCAATATAAAAATGAAAAAGATAATCCAAATTCCCTCAAAAATGATTTTGGACAATGTATTGAAGTTGATCGGAATAATAATATTTGGATAGGGACTCAAGGTGGTCTAACAAAGCTTAGTTTAATGAATAGCGACAATCTTAACCCTGTATTTACCAATTATTTTAAATCTTCAAATTCAGAAAATCCTCTTAGTCACAATTCAGTTTATGATATCTTGATTGACAGGAAAGAGCAAATTTGGTTAGGCACAAGGCGCGGTTTTAATTTGTTTCTTCAAAAAAATGAATTTGAATCATGGACGGCACAAAAACAATTTCCCAATGATGTTGTATATAGTATTCAAGATGGCATATATGGCGACCTTTGGCTAGGCACTAATGACGGCATGGTAAGATTTAACCCCGAAAATCATAATTTTACACATTACAGCATTGAAGATAATATACAAAGTAAAGAGTTTAATATTCATGCTAGATTTCGTGATACTAATGGGTTTATTTACATGGGAGGAATTGGTGGTGTTACCTATTTTCACCCAAAGTATTTAGAAAACATTGACTCATCAAAACATTTATATTTTTCTCAATTAAGAGTTAAAGACAAAGTAATAAAGCCAAATAAAGGTGATAATGAATTATTAAATCAGAACATTTCAGAAACTAAAACTCTAACCTTTAATCACAATCAGTTTCCTTTTTACTTGCAGTTTTCATCCATCGATTTTCGTTTAAACAAAGATGTTAAATATGCCTACAAACTATTGCCTTCCGATAGCGAATGGAACCTATTGAAAGATCCTGAAATTCAGTTTCTAAACTTACCATCGGGAAAATACACACTTCAAATAAATGGTTTTTCACGTGGTAAAGAATGGTCTCAAGCACCTTTGGAAATGACCATTGAGGTTGTGCCAACCTGGTGGGCAAGATGGTGGGCGTATCTTATATATTTAGCTCTGGCCATTGCATTTGCCGACAGGTTTTACCGTTTCCAGTTATCGCGACGATTGGCTGTTGCCGAAAGCAAACGTTTAAAAGAAGTTAACCGGGTAAAAAATGCACTGTACACCAATATTACCCACGAATTCAGAACGCCACTAACAGTTATAAATGGAATGACAGATTCCATAAAATCGGACATAGAAAATAAACAATTTGAAGATGCCGAAAAATCGTTGGAAATGATTCAGCGCAACAGCAACGGTCTTTTGCATTTGGTAAACGAGATGTTGGATTTGGCAAAGTTGGAAAGTGGGAATATGAAATTGCAGCTCATTCAAGCTAACGTTATACCATTTGTAAAATACCTGAGCGAAAGTTTTCATTCACTGGCGCAAAAAAAACAAATTAATCTTACCGTTTATTCCGAAGTTGATCAGTTGATGATGGATTTTGATTCAAAAAAACTGTCTGTAATTATTACCAATCTACTTTCCAATGCAGTTAAATTTACTCCACCGTCGGGTAAAATAGTTGTTCACCTGAATCGAATTATTGAAGGTAAAAATGAGTTTTTCGTATTAAAGATAAAAGATAACGGACCGGGTATTTCAGAAGATGAAATCGCAAATGTTTTTAATCGATTTTACCAGACAGAAAATTCATCGACGGGTCAGGAAAACGGTACAGGTATTGGTTTGGCACTTAGCAAAGAATTGGTGGAATTAATAGGTGGGAAAATTGAGCTTACAAGTGAAGTAAAAATGGGTTGCACATTTATAATTAATATCCCGATAAGTAATAAGGCAGAACTTGTACAAGAAAATAGGATAGAATTGGAGAACCAAATACTAAGTTCTTCGTCTGTTTCGGAGCATGAACAGCAGTTTAAAACCGATACCGGTTTACCATTGGTGCTTATCATCGAAGACAATGAGGATGTTGCATTCTATTTACAGAAATGTTTGAAAGGAAAATATGAATCCATACATGCTAAAAACGGTATCGAAGGAATTAAAATGGCATACGATAAAATTCCTGATATTATTATTAGCGATGTAATGATGCCGGGCAAAGATGGATTTGAGGTTTGTGAGACTTTAAAATCAGATGAGTTAACCGATCATATTCCTATTATTTTGCTTACAGCAAAGGCTACTATACAAGATCGTCTTATTGGGCTCTCACATGGAGCGGATGCATATTTGGCAAAACCGTTTGTAAAGGCCGAGTTGTTTACACGTTTGGATCAGTTGATATTATCGCGAACAAAAATGCGGCACAAATTTGAAAATAGTGAATTTAGTGGAATTTTAAACAAACGTATTGTAGATCCCGAAACAAAATTCCTACAAAAAGTTGTAAAAATTATTCACGAGAATATTAGCAATCATTCTTTTGGTGCAACGCAACTAGCCCATAAATTAAGTTTAAGTGAATCGCAGGTATACCGAAAATTAAAAGCCATCTCGGGTAAATCTACTGCAGTATTTATTCGTTCTATTCGTTTACAAAAAGGAAAAGAGCTAATTCAAACCACCGAAAATACAATTTCTGAAATTGCTTATGAAGTTGGTTTTAACGATCCGGCCTGGTTTAGTCGTGCTTTTAAAGAGGAATTTGGATTTGCACCAAGTGCAATATCTAAATAGCTGATTAATAGATTACTGTTTGCCTACCTACTCTTTACATGCAAAAATAGCACATGTTTTTTTTACCCTTTCATAACTAGTTCAAACTATTGAACAAATAGTACATGCCAAATTTCTATTTGTGGATTAATCTTGTACTGTAATCGAAACAAACATTAAAATTATTTATTATGAAAACAAATTTAAAAATTGCATTTATGATTATTTTTGCAATATTCATTTCAGCATGTGATAAAGATGATGACAATGCACAAGAATCAGGAATGACTCCTCAAGGTTCATCTTTAACCAAGAGCGCATCTTCGTCCAAGAGTTCATCTGTAATTAACCAAACTTATCCACAAGCACAAGCAGAGGTCTTAGAAACTTTTGGGACCATTGCACAAAGTATAACACTCGGAGCAGGAAAAGGATATTATGGCGAATTTATGGATCAACTTATCTCTTTTCATGCCTATGGAGACAAGTTTACTGAATTCAATGGAGGAAAATCTTTCGATAGTGCGGGTAATGAACACAATGAACGTCAGTTGTTTGGTGAAGATTTAGAAGAAGATGGAGTTATACAATTTGCCCCTATAG
>JABMPI010000685.1 GCA_013203755.1 Bacteroidota bacterium | reverse complement strand
TGAGCAGGTATAAAAGGCATAAATATGAAGTCTAGCCTATAATGATAGAACATATATCAGGACTACTCACCCTGATAATATCTACGACATTATCGTCCCTCTCTACGCGTAGAGAGGGAGAAGAGGGAGAGTCAAATTGGTTTAATTGAATGACAACGTAGTAGAAATAGAAAAGAAGCAATAAAAATATAACTAACACCGGGTTTTAACCCGGTGACGAAAATAAAAATTAAAAGAAGGTGCATCCAATGTCGTAAATTGAAAGAGAGGCATGGCATGCACCGCAAATTGAAATAATTATGAAAAGAATAGCAATACTACTAATCACGCTTATCCCATTCACGGGGCTAGCTCAAAAAAAGAACACGTACAATTCAATTGTAAAAGAAGAACTTATTTTCACTCCTCAGCACGAACATTCTCATGGTAGCAGCATTGTAGCTCTGCCAAACGGAGATTTTCTAGCTGCTTGGTTTCAGGGTAGTGGTGAACGAAATTCCGATGATGTTCGGATAATGGGAGCACGTTTGGAAAAAGGTAAAAACGAGTGGAGTCTCCCGTTTTTGATGGCGGATACACATGGTTTGCCGGATTGTAATCCTGTTCTTTTTCTGAATAACAAAGGAAAATTATTTCTGGTTTGGATAGCCGTGCAGGGAAACCAGTGGGAAGGTTCAATTTTACGAACACGCACTACAACAGATTACAGTAAATCAGGTGCACCGGTTTGGGAATGGCAGGACAATATTCTTATAAAACCCGGCAACGAGTTTGTTGAGGAAATTGCAAAGAAATTTGATGAATTACCTGAGCTTGAACACGGTTGGGCAGGATATGCACCGCTTTACGACAACCTGATAAAAGAAGCAAGTAAAAATAAGGTGAACAGAAGCATTGGGTGGATGACACGAATTAAACCGTTGATATTGGAAAATGGGCGTATTATTTTACCGCTTTATTCCGACGGATACAACCTTTCTATTTGTGCCATTTCCGACGATGATGGTGAAACATGGAAAGCTTCGAAACCAATTGTTGGCAGAGGGCCAATTCAGCCAGCACTTGCCCTCCGTAAAAATGGAGATATTGTAGCTTACATGCGCGACAGTGGCGATGCTCCGGCACGGGTTCATAAAAGTATTTCGAAAGACAATGGCGAAAGCTGGAGTTACACCGTAAAAACTGATATTCCCAATACAGCAAGTGTAGAACTGCAAGTTTTACAAGATGGGCGATGGGCTTTCTTTGGAAACGATATTACTGATGGCAGATATCGTCTGGTATTAATGCTTTCAGACGATGAGGCTGAAACATGGAAGTGGAAAGAATACATTGAGAATGATAGCAAAGGGAGTGAAGGAAGTTATTCTTATCCATGTCTGATTCAAACCGAAGATGGTTTGGTTCACATTACCTATTCATACAGAACAGGTGTAACTGAAAAATCGATTAAACATGTAGTAGTAAATACGGATAAAATCAAATAATATTCTATTTTTATTCTTGAGTCTCACTTATAAATAGGTTGATAATGAAAACTTTAAAAACACTCGGATTAACTTTTATTCTAATTTCTATTTTCAATATTTCTTTTGCCGGAAAAAGCGATTACAAAAGAGTAAAATACAACAATCCCGGACTTGTTGTTGATTTACACGTTGGATTATGGGCGTGGCCGGTTCCGGTTGATTACGACAAAGACGGAGACATGGATTTGTTGGTAAGTTGCCCCGATGTACCTTATCAGGGCATTTACTTTTTTGAAAATATCGATGGAAAAGATTTTCCAACTTTTAAACCGCCAGTAAAGTTGGCTGATAAAATAAAAAATCTTTCAGCATCGTATGTTAACGGGGAGTTGAGATTATTAACTCCAGGCAAAGAGGTTTTTATGGGAGTAAATGGTGATTTTGCTGAAAGTAAAGAAATATATCCAACAGATCGGGTTGAAACAGAATATAAGAATATTCGCGCCAATCAGTGGAAATATGTGGATTACGAAGGTGATGGCGACCTGGATTTGTTGATTGGTCATGGCATTTGGGACGATTACGGTTGGGACAATGCTTTTAATGAAAAAGGGGAGTGGACAAATGGTCCATTGCATGGTTTCAGTTATATCGTAATTAACAAAGGAAATGACGAAAAACCTGTGTATGCAACTCCTGAAAAAATTAGGGCTGGAAATGCTCCGGCTGATGTTTTTGGAATGCCCTCGCCATGTATGGAAGATTTTGATGGTGACGGTGATTTGGATCTAATTTGCGGCGAGTTTGTTGATTCGTTTACCTGGTTTGAAAATATTGGTAGCCGCCAGAAGCCAAAATTTGCTGAAGGGCGAAAGTTGACTTTTAAAGGCGAAGTAATAAAAATTGATTTGGAAATGATGGTGGTTATAAGCGTCGACTGGGATAAAGATGGTGACGTTGACTTAGTTGTTGGTCAGGAAGATGGGCGTATTGCTTTTATGGAGAATTCAGGGAAAGTAAGAAATAATATGCCGGTATTTAAAGAGCCAAAGTTTTTTAAACAAGAAGCAGATGACTTGATTTTTGGTGCTTTGGTAACTCCCTGGAGTGTGGATTGGGACGATGATGGTGATGAAGATCTGATTTGTGGCAATACTGCTGGATATATTGGTTTTATTGAAAATTTAAGTGGTGGTGTTGCTCCCAAATGGGCAGAGCCGGTTTATCTTGAAGCAGACAAAAAAGCAATTCGTATTATGGCTGATTCCAATGGTTCCATTCAAGGGCCTTGTGAAGCTAAATGGGGATACACAACCTTGTCGGTGGGAGATTGGGATACCGATGGATTAAATGATATTGTGGTAAATAGCATAACTGGAACCGTAATTTGGTATAAAAATATTGGCAAAAAAGGAAAACCTAAATTAGCCCAGGCACAAAATATTGAGGTAGCATGGAAAGTGGCACCACCAAAACCTGAATGGCGCTGGAGGAATCCTGAAAAAACAGAAATGTCTGCTCCCTGGCGCACAACTCCGGTTATTAAAGATGTAGACAAAGACGGTGTTACCGATTTGGTAATTCTCGATCACGAAGGTTATCTCGCTTTTTTTAAAGGAGAGATGAAGGATGGACGAAAAATAGTGTTGCAAGGTGAACGGATTTTTAAATCGAAAAATGGCGTCGTTTACGATCGGGCACAAAAAGTTATTGAAGGAAATTCAGAAGCATTAATTCTAAATTCTTCTATTGCAGGAAGTAGTGGACGACGTAAAATTTGCTTTGCAGATTGGAACAATGACGGCACTGAAGATTTAATATTAAATAGTAAACCCAGTATTCATTGGTTACAAAATGTTGGAAAAACTACCACCGAATTTATTTTTACCGGAAACGAACCTTTAGGAAACCTTGAACTCGCAGGGCATTCTACCAGCCCAACCAAAGTAGATTGGAATGGCGATGGAATAGACGATTTACTTGTTGGTGCAGAAGATGGTTGTTTCTATTATTTAGAAAATTCGAGGTCTAAAAAGTAAGGTTATGAAAAGTTGGTTTTTTAAAATTTTCCTGCTAATTGTAACAATATTTAATTTTTTAGTTATTGAAACGGTTGTGGCACAGGATAAACAATGG
>JABMPI010000069.1 GCA_013203755.1 Bacteroidota bacterium | reverse complement strand
TATTCGCATTATGGCTACAACGATTTTATCATTTTATGCGGCTACAAAGGATACATGATAAAAGAATACTTTGCCAATTATTATCGCCACATGTCTGATATGACGATTGATATGACTTCAAATACGATTACCCACCATAAGAACCATGCCGAGCCCTGGAAAGTTACCTTGGTTGATACCGGTTTACAAACCATGACAGGAGGCCGCATTAAACGTGTACAGGAATATGTAGGCAACGAACCTTTTATGTTAACTTATGGCGACGGTGTTGGAGACATTGATATTAACAAGCTGGTTAACCACCATAAAAACCATGGCAAAGCAATCACCATGACAGCCGTTCAACCGGAAGGTCGTTTTGGTTCGCTGCAAATCGATGATACTGAAAAAGTGACATCCTTTCAGGAGAAACCCAAAGGAGATGGACATTGGATCAACGCTGGTTTTTTCGTTTGTCAGCCCGAAGTGTTTGATTATATACAGGGTGATGACAAAACCATTTTTGAACGCCAACCATTAGAAAACTTAGCAAAAGAAGAACAACTTTTCACATACAAACATCGTGGATTCTGGAAACCAATGGATAACATTCGGGATAAGATACAACTGGAAGAAATGATTGATACCAACACCGCCCCATGGATTAAGTGGTAATACGCGTTATTAAATTAAAATCCGTGTAATCAATATATTATGCAAAATCTTTTTAACAACACATACAAAAATCGCCGCGTCCTCATAACCGGACATACGGGTTTTAAAGGTTCATGGCTTTGTCTTTTATTACACAAACTGGGAGCTGATGTTTATGGTTATGCACTAGAACCACCTACGAAACCAAACCTTTTTGAGGAAGCAAAAATAGACGACATAATCACCTCTTATATAGGAGATATTCGTGATTTAGAAAAACTTCAAAATGTATTTAAAAAGGTGCAGCCCGAGATTGTAATTCATATGGCGGCACAAGCTCTTGTTCGTGAATCGTATAAAAACCCAGTGGAAACCTACGCTGTAAATGTAATGGGTACAGTAAATCTATTGGAAGCTATTCGGCAGACTTCAAGCGTAAAAGCCGTTGTAAACGTAACTACCGATAAATGTTACGATAATAAAGAATGGCATTGGGGCTATCGTGAGAATGAACCCATGGGAGGTTATGACCCTTACTCCAATAGCAAAGGTTGTTCCGAACTGGTTACTTCCGCTTATCGAAATTCCTATTTTAATCCCAAAGAATATCAAAAGCATGGTGTGGCAATAGCTTCGGCACGGGCAGGAAATGTGATCGGTGGTGGCGATTGGGCAAACGATCGTCTAATTCCAGATTTTATACGCTCCATAGCAAAAGGAGAAAAACTACAAATACGTAGTCCATATGCAATCAGGCCATGGGAACACGTACTGGAACCACTCAACGGGTATTTGTTACTTGGTGCAAAACTTCTTAGCGAAGGTGTACACTTTGCCGAAGCCTGGAATTTTGGTCCTAATGAAAATGACGCCAAAAATGTTGAATGGATTACCGGTACAATTTGCAGATTATGGGGCGAGGGAGCATCATTTGAAATTGATAAAGATCCCCAACCGCACGAAGCCAATTATTTAAAACTGGATTGCTCCAAGGCGAAAGCTGAACTCGATTGGTATCCCAGGTGGGACATTTCAACTACATTAAAATCAATCGTAGATTGGAACAAGGCTTTTATCAAGGGTGAAAATATTCGCAAATTCACCATTCAACAAATCAATCAATATTTTAATTCATAAACAGTTCAACAGTAATCCCTGTGATGAAATAAATTAGTGTAATTCGTAAAAATTTTAATAATATGTCCGATTTTAAACAACTCCGTAAAGAGATCATAGCTAAAACCATAGAATACCATCAGGCTCGTTTTGGTCAGGTTGAATTTAAACCAGGAAAATCGATGGTGAATTATGCCGGTCGTATTTTCGATGAAAAGGAAATTTGCAATGCCGTAGAAGCTTCATTGGACTTTTGGCTGACCGAAGGCAGATTCTCCGAAGAGTTCTCAGAAAAGATCTCAGAATTCCTCGAAGTGGACCATGTCCTGTTAACCAACTCAGGTTCATCAGCCAACTTATTGGCCTTTTCTGCATTAACCTCAGAAAAACTGGGCGATAAACGATTAAAAGTAGGCGATGAGGTAATTTCAGTAGCTGCAGGTTTCCCTGCCACAGTCACACCAATTATTCAATATGGTTTAATTCCTGTTTTTGTCGATGTAGATATTCCAACATATAACATTAATATTGATATGATGCGTAAAGCCATTACGCCGAAAACCCGATGTATTTTTATAGCACATACTCTGGGTAATCCTTTCAACATTGATGCAGTGATGGAGCTTGCAAAAGAACACGACCTTTGGGTAATCGAAGACAATTGCGACGCTTTTGGCAGCGAATACAAAGGCAAAAAAACAGGTTCTTTTGCTCATCTTTCTACCATTTCTTTTTACCCTGCACACCACATAACTACCGGTGAAGGTGGTGCAATATGCACCAACGACCCACAACTGGCACAGTTGGTTCGTGCCTTCCGCGACTGGGGTCGTGATTGTTATTGTGCTGGTGGCGAAAACAACACCTGTGGAAAAAGATTCTCTCAACAATTTGGGAACCTCCCCTTTGGATTTGATCATAAATATGTCTATTCCGAAATTGGCTATAACCTAAAAATGACCGACATACAAGCCGCAATAGGAGCAGCTCAAATTGAAAAGCTACCGGAGTTTTGCGAAAAAAGAAAAGAAAATTTTAAGGAGTGGATAAGAATATTTTCAAAATATCCCGAATATTTTATTCTTCCAAAGGCAACAGAAAATTCAGATCCTGCTTGGTTTGCGTTTATTATAACCTTAAAAGAAAAGACACCTTTTACCCGCGATGAAT
>JABMPI010000684.1 GCA_013203755.1 Bacteroidota bacterium | reverse complement strand
CGGCGTGTTGCCAATGGTTTCCAAAATGTTGTTTGCCTTCATAATAATATTGTTTTTAAAATGGTTTAAAACAAAAAAGCCTCCCTAATTTCTTAGGAAGGCTTTCTATTTATTAATAATTGAATTTTATTCAGTTAAATAATATCAAAAACACCTTCCCGGTTTTCAGAGAAGCAACAACACATACATGTATTTTTAATCGTGTTTTTCATATTGAGCGCAATATATGTAATTTTTATTAATTCCAAATAAGGAATATGAAATAAATCATGTTTTCCATAAAAGATTAAACTTGAGGATATTTAATGCCAGAGACGAGGCATCCGCCAGTTGTCTGACAAGTAACCTTTTCTCTACTGAGAACTGCGACTGATAACTGTAAACTTTCTTCAGTTTTTATATCTCAACCACTTAATAAGTTCTTTTATATTTACCTTTTTACCGTACATCAAAAGACCAATCCGGTAAATTTTAGCCGCCGCATAAATTGCTCCGATGGTTGTTATAACCAACAAAAACATTGAAAGCAGCAACTCCCAGGTAGGAATTCCGTACGGAACACGAGCCAACATTGCAACCGGTGAGGTAAAAGGAATTATTGAAGCCCAGAAAGCCACCGGTCCCTCCGGATTTCTAGCAATTGGGAAAAGTAACATTATGGAAAGAATAAGAGGAAATGTTACAGGAAAAACCATTTGTTGCGAATCTTCGTCATTATCGACTGCCGCACCAACTGCACCTAAAAGTGAACTATACAAAAGATAACCTGCCAGAAAATAAAAAACAAAGCAAAAAAGGATGAGTGGTAAATTTAGGTTGCCCACCATTTCCATTACTTCCAATATTTTGTTTTGGTCGGCGGCTTGTGCCATCGCAGGATTCATTTGAGATTGAGTTTCCATTAAACTTTGTCCCATTTGTTGCGCTGTTTCCGGAGTAAAAACACTCTGTACAACAAGCAAAGATACAATGCCAAGAACAATCCATACTCCAACTTGTGTTAGACCGACCAGAGCAGTTCCAATAATTTTACCAGCCATTAATTGACTCGGTTTCACCGATGAAATTATTACTTCGATAATCCGGCTCTTTTTCTCCTCCATTACACTGCGCATTACCATTGCACCATACATAAACACAAAAAAATAGATAATAAAGCCCATTGCATAACTGGCAATAAACGCAACTACCGAAGAACTTTTTGTTGCCTCGCCTGAATCCGATATCTTTAAAGTATTTAATTTTATGCGTGTTTTTGTAAGGGAGAGTTGCTTTTCTAAATCGGGAATTCCAGATTCAGCAACCACCTTTTTTCGTTTATCGTTTTCTATAAACCGGCTAAGTTTACGTTCAATCTGTTCGCTTAACTCGATTGGAACCTGTTTCTCTGAAATAAACTGAGCCGTATTTGCCGAATAGATATTTCCGGGAATATATAACAATGCATAAAAATCACTCCCTTTCAAGTTTCCTTTTAATTCCTGATATTTTTCTTTCGGAACAAAGTGATATTTCGTGTATCCTTCCTCAGTAAATTCACCTATAAAAAGTGCAGATTCATCGAAGACGGCAATGGTTCGCTCTTCTTTATCGTTATTAACAGACAAAAATATAATTAGCGCAAACATCCCTGCAAAAAGAAACGGAACCAATAATGTCAGAATAATAAACGATTTTTTCTTAACCCGTTTTAAATATTCTTGTTTTAATATGAGAAGTGTTTTGTTCATTTTTTTGATTTTCTTTCTTTCCTCCACTTTAGAGGAGGTTAGAGGAGTAATTACTGTTTGTTGGATTTTTCTACTGCTTTAATAAAAACATCGTTCATACTCGGGATAACTTCTTCAAATGAACGAATTTCTGAAACGGGAATTAATGTCTGCAACAATTCGTTATTCGAGTTTCCATTAAGATATTGCACTTTCAAGTGATTCTCTTTTTTCTGTTCAGAATGATCAATTATTTTAAATTGATGCCCCAAAGCAGAAGCAACTTTATTAAAATCGCCCTGGTATTTTATTTCATAAATATTCGATTTGTATTTCTCCCTGATTTCATCAGTTGGCCCATCTTCAATTTTCACTGATTTGTTTATGAGTGCAATATTATCGCAAAGTTCTTCCACCGATTCCATGTTATGAGTAGAAAAAATAATGGTTGCCCCATCTTTCCGAAGTTGAAGAATCTCCTGCTTTAATAAATTGGCATTTATTGGGTCGAATCCACTAAACGGTTCATCGAAAATCAGCAATTTAGGTTTATGCACTACAGTGGTTATAAACTGAACTTTTTGTTGCATTCCCTTCGAAAGTTCCTCGATGTTCTTATTCCACCACGACATTATTTCGAACTTTTCGAACCACTGCTTTAGGTTTCTGGAAGCTTCCTGTCTGCTTAATCCTTTTAGCTGAGCCAAATAAATGGCTTGTTCGCCAATCTTCATTTTTTTGTACAGACCACGTTCTTCCGGCAAATAACCGATATCCGAAATATCCGCCCGGGTCATTTTTTTGCCATTCAGAAATATTTCACCGCGATCAGGTGCGGTAATCTGATTAATAATCCGGATTAACGTGGTTTTGCCTGCACCATTTGGACCAAGCAATCCAAAAATACTTTGTTCTTTTACTGAAATGCTAACATCGGTTAAAGCCTGTGTGTCTGCAAAAACTTTATCAACATTTCTTGCTTCAAATAATTCCATTCGAATTCTGTTTTTAACAATGGGTATTGAATAATTTGTGAAATTACAAGTTTGACTTCAATACATCCCCGAAAAAACAATAAAAAAAACCGGTTCTCAAAAGAAAACCGGTTAAAGACATATTTCAAGCTATAGATTAAACTATTCTTCAGGTGTAACAACAGCGTCGTTATTAAATTCCTCTGGTTCATCTTTTACAACCTCGCTCTTTTCTTCTTCTTCTTTTATTTGGCCTTTCAAGTAATTTGGCAATTCCATTCCTGCAGATTTAAAAATATCGTCGAGAGGAGGAATTGAACCCAACATTCCTTGCATAAAGTTAGCAGTTGAGGTTTTTCCATCTTTCCCATTTCCGGTTTCCCAAACGGTAACTTTGTCTATTTTAATATTTTTAATCGCTTCAACTTGTGTTGCTACCAATTCAGGTAATTTATCTGCAATCATCATCAACACAGCTTTTTGAGCATCGTTACCGGCAGCTTTTACCAATTGATCGAAACCTTGCGCTTGTTTGCTCAAAATTTCATACATCCCTTTTCCTTCGGCTTCCATTTTCATGAATATTGCATCGGCTTCACCTTTTGCGATTCTACGGGTTTGTTCTGCAATTGCTTCCGCATCAATCTCCACTTTTTGTTTATCTATTTCTGCAGGAACTACAATATTCGCAGTTTGAGTAGCTTTATCTCTTTCGGCGCGAACCTGCTCTGCCAGTTTCTCCGCTGCATAAGCTTCTTCTAAAGCCCGGGCGTCAGTTACTTTTTCAGCAGCAACTGCCCTACGGTTTGCTTCTGCTTCTCTTTCGCGACGGTCGGCATCAGAATTTGCAATGGTAACTTTCGCTACGTTTTCTCCTTCTACAGCAGTTGCGTCGGCACTGGCTACTTGTACACGTTGTTCACGATGAGCCATGGCTTGTCCAACTTCTCCATCACGGTTTTTCTCGGCCACACTTTTTTTAGCATCATTAATTGCTTTTGCAGCTGCTTCTTTTCCTAAAGCTTGGATATAACCGGATTCATCGTTGATGTCTGTTACGTTAACGTTGATCAGTTTTAATCCGATTTTTTTCAATTCAGCTTCTACGTTCGAAGAAACTGCGGCAAGAAACAAATCGCGGTTGCTGTTAATTGCTTCAATGTCCATGGTTGCCACAACCAAACGCAATTGACCAAAAATAATATCTTTTGCCAAATTGCTTATGGATTCTTGAGACAATCCCAAAAGCCTTTCAGCTGCATTATTCATAATATTGGGCTCGGTTGAAATACCCACGGTAAAACGCGAAGGTACATCTACGCGAATGTTTTGTGAACTCAACGCACTTGTCAGATTAATTTCTATTGAAATAGGCGTTAAATCGAGAAATGCGTACGAATGGATAATTGGCCAAATAAACGAAGCTCCACCATGAATACATTTCGCAGAACGGGCTTGCTGGTCGGCACCTTTGCCAATTTTTCCATATACTACTAAAATACGGTCGGAGGGGCAGCGTTTGTACCGCCTCATCATTGCTACAATAACAATAAAAATAAATAGTGCTGCAACACTAATAAGAATTACAAAATAATCGTTCATAAAATTTAATTTAAAGGGTTATTAATTTCCTTGTTTATTTACTAAAAGAATATGGTCGTCAATTACATCCAGAACTTTAATTATTGATGAAGTTGGGATGGTTTCTAAATCATCGGTAATGGCATCGAGCGTTCGCAAAGAACCTTGAACATTGAGTTGTACTTTTCCCATACCCGCACGGTTTGAAGGAATAACCAAATAAACTTCACCCAATTTTCCAATGGCGTTATTCATTTTTAGGGTTCCACTTTCGGCCAATTTAGACATGAAATAAAACAACGTTCCCATTAATGTCATCATTACTAATCCACATATAGTTGCTAATAGAATTACCAACCAGGAAGCAAGTCCGGCATTAATAAAACCAATTCCCGACCATCCAAACACAGCAAAAAAAGCTACAATGTTTTTAAGTGAAAGAAATTGAAATGGGATGGAATCGCCATCACCAAAGTCCGAATCAATATCGGTATCAACATCAGTATCGGTATCGCCACCAAAAATGGTAAGTACTAATAGAATTAGAAAAATTACGGTTGCTGGGATGGTCACTATCCAAAACACTTGTTCGAACATTCCGACCTCGGACCAATTGGGGAGTATTGAAATAATTTGCATTGGGTTGATTTTGATTATTTAAGTTCTAAATTTAACTTAATAAGTAAATCAATCCAAGTTTTAATTACATGTTGTTCAACAATTTTATGAAAAACTGTTGGACGGCATGTAAGTTGGTATATTTTAAAAGGAATCGACCCAAAATAAAACAGCAGGAAAGAAGAAAACAGCATCGGCAACAATCCCGTAATAACCACAGTTTTTGAAAAAAGAGGGGAATAGTATTGTAAGTAAAAGAGTAAGATTCATGAGTACAAGAATCCAAAATATGACCCATTTAGAATACCAAAATACAATGAAGAGTGAGATTAGGAATGCTATTGCCAGGATAAAAAATATGGACCTTCTCGTTAGTTTTTTGCCAAAATTTACCGTCAGGGTATTGAAATGACTAACCTTATCTTCTTCAGAATCGAAGTAGGAAAAAAGCAATACATTCACGGATACCAATAAAAAATAGTTTGCTATTACCAACACTTGAAAAAATGTAACATTTCCTTTAAGTATTAAAACTCCTCCAAAAATCCCCCAGGTATATAAAGCTGAAATTATTAGCTCTTTGGGAAAGAAACGACGCCGTTTTCGGAAAATATTATTTAGGAAGAGATAAATAATAACTAGTACAAATGTGGATACTCCATAAATGATTAATTCTTTTTCAAGAAAAAAGAGAACAAAAATGGATGAGATAAGCACAGTAACAATACCAATCGACATTAAAACAATTCTATTGTCGAAATGGAATCGGTAGGTTTCGAAAACAAACTTTTTTTTAGTACGAATTCCGTCAAGAAGATGATCGGCAGTATAAATTACCCAGACGGCAGAAACAAGTGTTATCCAGAAATAAATTGAAGGAGTTATCTCAAATATTCTTGAAGCAAAATAAGAACCACAAACTACTCCAAAAACAATGTCTAAGCTTACTAACCTGAGGAAAGTATAAAGTTGCAACGCTTTGTAGAAAATAGATTTCATTTTTTATAAATCTACAAACTTTTGGACTAATCAAAATCAATATTCCCCCTGTTAATATGAGGCGAGATTATTTCTGAAGTTCATTTTTGACGTACAGAATTACCTTCCATCTGTCCTCTGGTCTTAAGATTAATCCTTGTGCTCCCATAATTCCAAAACCCAGTGTAACCTGATGAAACATTTCTCCCATGGGTTTAGCTATCATCTTTTCGTTGATTAGAGATGCTGGTGGGTATGGGTATCTATTGCTGGTGTATAAATGTCCCTGACCATTGCCAAGCTCGCCATGGCACTGTTTGCAATTTCTTTTAAAGATTAAAGCTCCCCTCTCAATATTCTCTGTTGTAGCTTCAAAAGGATTGACCAGTTGTTTTCCTGCCAGAAACATATCTTCCTCTGTTTTTTCGTACGGGAAAGGCATGTATCCTCTTGGAATTGTTCCTTCAGCAGGATTTCGCAAAGTCATATTATTTATGAAATTGGGATTTTCGGAATAAGTTTCGTAAGCCCGAGAGTAGGTCATATCAGGAAAATAAACATACCCGGGGGAAGTCTTCTTTTTATTGCAGGACAACAAACTTAGAGCTATTAAAGCTATCATCCCAATGTGTTTAATTTTAATAAAATTTGCTCCGATCATCTGTTTTTCAATTAATAGTGAGTATGATATTCCAGGCTTTCCTTATAATAAGGATGGTTTGCAGGAATTAATGAAGCTTTCGTTAATCCATAAAATACAACCATCAAAAATAATCCAAGGTATCCAATTGTAAGTCCTATTTCAAAAAAGCCAATATTTGTATTTTCACCTGCAACACCAGGCATAATAGCTAGGAAATAATCAACCCAGTGTCCTGCAATAATAACTACTGCAACGGTACCAGCTATCCAATCCATTCGTTTTGCGCTACGTGCCATTAAAATTAATAATGGGAGTAAAAAATTCATAATAAGATTTACATAAAACAAGGTACTATGATCTTTAAGCCTTGCCACAAAATAGACGGTTTCTTCTGGAATATTGCTGTACCACATTAGCATGTATTGCGAAAACCACAAGTACATCCATAATATTGAAAAGGCAAATAAATACTTTCCCAGATCGTGCATGTGCTCATCGTTTACATGTTTCATATATCCCTTCTTTTTTAAGAATATAACGATGAGTATCATCATCGCAACCGTACTTACAAGCAATCCGGAGAAAGTATACCAGCCATAAAGAGTACTAAACCAATGCGCATCAATCGACATTAACCAGTCCCAACTTGAAGTAGAACTAGACACAGCAAAAAATACCACAAATACAGCTGCCAATGCCCGTTGCCTTTTAAAATATTTTATATCCGGATCTGTATCCATTTGCACTGATGCTTTTCTAAAAAGATGTGTAAGCAAAGTCCAAACAACAAAATAAACTACAAAACGAATGTAAAAGAAAGGCAGATTCAGATAGCCTGATTTTCCTTCCAGAATTGGATCCAGATGCCCGGTGTGTGTCCAATGATACAGATGATGTATACCAAGGAGGAAAGTAATTAGCATTAAAATTCCTGCAACTGGAATAAAACGACTCATTGCTTCAGGTACACGTTGTATACTTGTGTGCCAGCCCGATTCACCCATGGCATGTACCGACACAAAAAATGCCCCGCCAAGCGATAAAGCAAGAAAATAATAATTATTCAGCAATAAATTAGCCCAAAACCTTGTGTCTGCAACGCTGTTACTCACCAGCCCTGTTACCAAAGCAACCAAGCCAATTGCGATCATGGCAAATAAAATAATCTTAATTTTCTGATCAAAAACAAATCTGTTTTCCATAATATGCAAATGTCTTAATATTATTCTTTCACTTCAATAATGGTTGCTCCAGCAGCTTCCATTTGTTCTTTTACCTGTTCGCTGTTATTCTCTTCGTAGCCTGCAACAACCACAAAATGATTGTCAGTAATCTTCAAGTCATATATTTTATTTTCAGCACCAAAACCAAGTTTCGACCGAAACAGAAATGCGAATACCATAAAGAATGCAGCAAACAATACTGTACATTCGAATGTAACCGGAATAAACGAAGGAATTGCAATTAATGGTTTACCTCCAATATTCATCTGGTAACCTTCGGTAAATACCCATTTCTGAAAGAAAAACCCGGACAATGCCCCAATTGTACCGCCAATAAAACCAACTCTCGGAAGCCATGAACGTCTTATTCCGAGTGCCTTATCAAGCCCATGAACAGGAAATGGAGTAAAAGCATCCAATATATCTACATTGTTTTCCTGTAGTTTTTTTATTCCTGTCAGAAGATCTTCTTCATCTTCATAATAGGCCGAAACATATTTTGTTATTTCTTTCATTGTTATTTCTTTTTCTCACTAGAACTTTTGAGTACACCTTTAATTTCTGCAATTGCGATAACGGGGAACGCCCTAATAAACAACAGAAATAATGTAAAAAACAGGCCGAGGGTGAACACAAATAATCCAACCTCAACAATACTTGCCTTGTACATGGTCCAACTTGATGGAAGGTAGTCGCGGTGCAATGAAGTTACAACAATTACAAACCGTTCGAACCACATACCAATATTGATAAAAATGGAGATGATAAATGTAATTTTCAAACTCCTGCGTATTTTTTTAAACCAAAATAATTGAGGAGTAACAACATTACAAGTCATCATAATTGCATAAGCCCACCAATAAGGACCAGTTGCCCGGTTGAGAAATGCGTATTGTTCGTATTCTACACCTGAATACCATGCCATGAATAATTCGGTTAAATAGGCAATTCCAACAATAGAACCTGTCGCCATTATAATTTTATTCATTGACTCAACGTGCCCAACGGTTATGTAATCTTCAAGATTCATAGCTTTTCGCGCTACAATAAGTAAAGTAAGCACCATTGCAAATCCCGAGAATATCGCACCAGATACAAAATACGGTGGAAAAATAGTAGTATGCCAGCCTGGAATAACGGATGTTGCAAAGTCCATACTTACAATACTATGTACCGAAAGAACCAGAGGTGCAGCCAACCCAGCTAAAATAAGACTCAATGACTCGTGTCTGGCCCAATGTCTTGCAGAACCTACCCAACCAAAACTCAATAGTGAATATATTTTTTTAGGAATTCTTTTTGTTACCCTATCCCGGATAGTACCAATATCTGGTATTAATCCGACGTACCAAAATAGTAAGGAAACCAGAAAATAGGTACTAATGGCGAAAACATCCCACAAGAGTGGAGAATTAAAATTTACCCATACTCCACGTGTATTTGGGTAAGGGAAAATAAAGAAAGCAAGCGCTATACGTCCCATGTGTATCAATGGGAAAAATCCGGCACACATAACCGCCATCAGCGTCATCGCTTCTGCTGATCGGTTAATACTAGTCCTCCATTTCTGCCTAAAAAGTAAAAGAATTGCTGAAATGAACGTTCCTGCATGGCCAATACCTACCCACCATACAAAGTTGGTTATTCCCCAACCCCAGCCAACGGTTTTGTTTAAGCCCCAGGTTCCTATTCCGAACCATATTGTAACGAAAACAGCTATCGAACCAAGTCCTATCGCTAAAGATGAAATTGTGATTCCCATGTACCAATATTTTCCTGGCTTTCCAGCCATGGGAGCGGTAATCTCCTCGGTAACTTTGGAGTAATCTTTATTCCCTTTTATTAATGGTTCACGTATTGGCGAAACGTACATTCTTATTTCTTTTAGTTAATTTTTACTATTAAACTTTATTTATTCCTTATGCTTCAGTATTGCGTACTTTGGTAAGATATCCTACCGATGGCAGTGTATGCAATTCTTCCAGAAGGTGGTAATTACGTTCGTCTTTGAAGAATTTTGAAATTTTACTGTCTTCGTTGTTTAAATCTCCAAAGACAATGGCATTTGCCGGACAACCCTGTGCACATGCTGGTTTTATTTCTCCATCTGCAAGCACCCGATTCTCTAATTTCGCATCTAATTTTTTCTCTTGAATCCGCTGAACACACATCGAACATTTTTCGATAACCCCTTTGGCTCTTACCACTACATCAGGATTTAATACCATTCGTTTCAGATCAAGTGTCATTTCTGCCGGATCATAAGTATTCGATGGAATTGAATCTGCTTTTGTGTAATCGAGAAAATTAAACCGTCTTACTTTATATGGGCAGTTATTATTACAGTAACGTGTACCAATGCAACGATTATAAGCCATCTGATTGATACCCTCTTTACTACTGGTAGTTGCGCCAACCGGACACACATTTTCGCAAGGTGCATTGTCGCAGTGCTGGCACATAACAGGTTGCCGTACTACTTCCGGATTTACTGCATCACCAGAATAATACCGATCAATTCTAATCCAGTGCATTTCCCTGGCCATTTTCACCTGTTCTTTTCCAACAATGGGTACATTGTTTTCTGCATTACAGGCAACTACACAGGCATTACATCCCGTGCACGAATTTAAATCGACCGCCATTCCCCAATGATGACCCTTAAACTCTCTTTCTTTATAGAGTGTAGTCGCGTGTTTTTCAACCTCCTCGTGCATTTCATTTCCTGAGGAAGGATTTTTAATAAAGTTAGCCAGTGTTGTTTCACGAATGATTGCCCTTCCTTCCATAGAATGGTGGGTCTGTGTCTTGGCAAATTCGTGTTCACCCTCAACCTTTTCAATTTGCAATCCGGTTTTGGCGTACAACCTTGTTTCTCCTTTAAACTGAACCAAGGATAACCGTTAGCTCCAACTTTATCGGCAACAGTACCTGCATTCTCGCGGCCATAACCTAAAGCCACCGAAATAGTTTTGTATTCCTGTCCGGGTTGAATTAAAACCGGAAGTGTAATTGTATTGTCTATTTTTATAATATCTCCTTCAACAAGCCCCAATTCTTCAGCTAAACGTAGCGACACATTTGCGTAATTGTCCCATGTTACTTTAGTTATTGGATCGGGAAGTTCCTGAAGCCAAGGATTATTTGCCTGTCTCCCATCTCCAACACCTACATTCTCATATAATTCCAGTTCAATTCCATCGCTTTCGGCTGCATCAATTCCAGCACTAATTGCTACCTCGGAATAATTTATTCCGCCACCATTTGTATTTGGTTTTTCAAATACCCCATCGTGTACACATTTGTTCCAAAAATCATAAAAGCTTCCAGCATATTCAGATGTTGGGTAAATATTTTTCTCCCAATAATTTTTAATGTATTCGACGTACTCTGCTTCCGCTCCAGCCCATTTTAACAGACTTTCCTGAACTGCCCTGGTTTTGAATATTGGGCGTATTGCAGGCTGAGTTAAACTGAAATATCCCGATTTAATTTCATTATCGTTCCATGCTTCCAACGAGTAATGGTCCGGGCACAAGTACTCACATTCTTCCGCAGTCTCATCCTTCAAATTTGGAATAGAAATCGATAAATCTACATTTTTTATTCCCGCAAGAAACTTTGCACTATCCTGATAATCGTACACAGGATTTACTCCATACAATATTAATCCCGCAATTTCACCGCGATTTAGCTCTTCTGTTAAAGATACCATTTCACGATCTTTTCCCTTCTTCAAATTAAGGGGAGTATTCAGGTCGATGGTTGTGCCATAATTTCCGAGTAAATAATTAATTCCATTAACAATTACCTGGCTTTCAATATCATTCGATCCACAAACAACAAGGGAATTTCCCTCGTTTTGCAATAGCTTTGCAGCCAGTTTATTTACTTCAACAGGAGAAGCCAGAACTTTTATAGCGTCTAATCCTTTCGCTTTTGCAATTTCGTTGTAAAGATTGGCAAGAACCAGTTTTTGTTGCGAATTTTTTACAACAACTCGTTTATCTGCATTGCTACCCGTTAAAGACATTCCCGCCTCAAAATGGATGTGATGGGACATTTCTTTTCGGCCATCTTCCAGGTTTCTTCCAGAGGAATATTGTTTTGTATATTCTACAGGCATTAACCAGGTTCCCAGAAAATCAGCTCCAAATCCAACAATTACCTTTGCTTTATCAAAATAATATGAAGGAATCACCTCATTACCAAAAACTCTTTTATTTGCTGCAGGAATAGCATTTCCGGAAACAGCATCGTATTGAATATGTTTTGTTGAAGGATATGCCTTTTTGAATTCTTCAATTACAGCTAAAGTTGAAGGGCTAATTATTGTGGGACTTACAATAGCTATAGTTCCATTTTTCCCTTTTATGCCTTTTAATTTTTCAATAATTTCAGTATCAGCCTGCTCCCAATCTGCTTCTTTTCCCGAAATTAACGGATTCCTGTATCTCCCAGTATCATAAAGGCTCAATACCGACGCCTGTATT
>JABMPI010000683.1 GCA_013203755.1 Bacteroidota bacterium | reverse complement strand
GATTTTTTATAAACCATGCCGATGTGGTGAATGGTGGGGTTTTGGAAATTATCCGGTGATTTGATTGATCTGGCTCAAAACATAGTGAGTGAATTTGCTAACGAATACGTACTAATACAAATTACATTTTATAAATATTTTAATTACAACTTTAAAAATTAGAAATCATGATGATTACAATTTGTAATTATCCTTCCATAAAAATCAACTAAATAATGAAAAAATTACCCTTCCTTTTAACCTTGTCATTTTTCTTTGGATGTACAGCAATTACCAATCAAACCTACTCGCCTCAATTGGAGCAATTAACCAATTTGGTTAACCCATTAATGGGAACCGATTCGGAGCATTCGCTATCTAATGGGAATACTTATCCCGCAATTGCACGTCCGTGGGGGATGAATTTTTGGACTCCACAAACCGGTAAAATGGGAAATGGATGGGGATATACTTACGATGCCTACAAAATACGAGGTATTAAACAAACCCACCAACCAAGTCCGTGGATTAACGATTATGCAGCCTTTTCGTTTATGGCTGTTACCGGCGAATTAAAAATTGATGAGGACGAACGTGCTTCGTGGTTTTCGCACAAAGCAGAAACTGCAAAGCCACATTATTATAAAGTTTATTTGGCCGATTACGACGTAACTGCCGAAGTAACACCTACCGAGCGTGCTGCATCATTTCGTTTTACCTTTCCCGAAAACGATAATTCATATTTATTACTCGATGGATTTTTTGGAGGTTCAATGGTGAAAATTATTCCGGAAGAACGAAAAATAATTGGGTATTGCCAGAACAATAGTGGTGGTGTACCGGCTAACTTTCGCAACCATTTTGTTGCTGTTTTCGATAAAGATTTTGAAGTGACAAAAACATGGGCTGAAAATGAATTGTCCGACACAAAAGAAGCAGAAGGATTTCATGTTGGCGGTGTTGTGGGTTTCAAAACCAGCTCTGGTGAAAAAGTAAATATTAAAGTGGCATCATCGTTTATTAGTTTAGAGCAAGCCGAATTGAATCTAAGTCGTGAAATTGGCGATAAAACTTTTGATGAAATTAAAAATGAAGGCGAAGCGGTTTGGGAAAAAGAATTAGCTAAAATTAAAGTTGAAGGCGGAACAGAAGAGCAGCGTAAAACTTTTTATTCGAGTCTTTATCGAACGCTGCTGTTTCCTCGTAAGTTTTATGAATTCAACGCAAAGAATGAAATTGTTCATTACAGTCCGTACAACGGAGAAGTTTTACCTGGATACCTGTTTACCGATAATGGATTCTGGGACACGTTCCGTGCTGTTTTCCCATTTTTTACTTTAATGTACCCCGACTTAAATTCTAATATAATGAAGGGTTTGGTAAATACATACAAAGAAAGTGGTTGGCTGCCGGAGTGGGCAAGTCCCGGTCACCGTGGTTGTATGATTGGATCCAACTCTGCATCGTTAATTGCCGATTCGTATTTGAAAGGAATTCGCGATTACGACATTGAAACTTTATACGAAGCCATTATTAAAAATACCAATGGTTATAACAGGGAAGTTACTTCTGTTGGACGTTTGGGGGCCAAAGAATACAACGAATTGGGTTACGTTCCATACGATGTGGGAATTCGAGAGAATACTGCACGCACGCTGGAATATGCCTACGCCGATTATTGCGTTTGGAAATTAGCAGAGGAGCTGAAAAAGCCGCAGGAAGAGATTGACCTTTTCAAAAAACGGGCTAGAAACTACGTAAATGTTTTTGATCCGGAAGTGAATTTAATGCGTGGCAAAAATGAAAACGGAGAATTTCAGTCGCCTTTTAGCCCGTATAAATGGGGCGGTGCTTTTACCGAAGGAAACAGCTGGCATTATACATGGAGTGTTTTCCAAGACATTGAAGGGCTAAAAAATCTGATGGGCGGTAGCGAGGAATTTGTTGGAATGTTGGATTCGATATTTGTAGTTCCCCCAATTTTTGACGCATCGTATTATGGCTCTGTAATTCACGAAATTCGTGAAATGCAAATTGCCGGAATGGGAAATTATGCACACGGAAACCAACCCATTCAGCACATGATTTATTTGTATAATTATGCTGGTGCTCCGTGGAAAACACAACAACATGTACGCGAAGTTTTAGATAAACTATACTCCTCGCAAGCCGATGGATATTGTGGCGACGAAGACAACGGACAAACTTCGGCGTGGTATGTTTTTAGCGCCATGGGATTTTATCCGGTTTGCCCGGGAACAGACGAGTATGTTTTTGGTGCTCCGCTGTTTAATAAAATTACCGTTCAATTAGAAAATGGAAATGAGTTTGTTATCAATGGAGAAAACAATTCAAAAGAGAATATTTATGTGGATAAAATTCAATTGAATGGAGAAACATGGGATAAAAATTACATCAAACATTCAACCATTCACAACGGTGGAGAGCTTAGTTTTTCTATGACTAATTCTCCAAATAAAAAGCGTGGAATTTCAGAGGAATCTTATCCTTATTCGATGACGCTGGAAGAGTAAATTTTAGTTTAAATAATAAGAACGGTTCCCTCTGAGAAGAAGAAACCGTTCTTATTTTATACTATAACCAAGAGAAATTGGCAGGCACTATTCAGTTTAATCCTCTTTCATCATCTTCAAAATCTTTTCCTTTGGAAAAGCTTCAATTATATTGCCATTTCCTTCCATCGTTTCAGCGGTAAAAAGAGATTTTAAAATTGCCTCTTCGGTGGCTTCAATTACTGCCAAAAACAAAGGCGAAATTTTATCGTTGTGTAATTCCTTAACTTCCAAAGTAGATTGTTCCACCCGATACGAAATGCGGTTTTCACTGACTGTTGAAAATGCGATAACATAATCGCCACTTCCGTTGGATGCATTGGCGAATACGCTGGGCATTTGTAAAAGCTGAAACAAGAAATAGAAAAATAAAAGGTAGTATTCGAAACATTTTTATTGATTTTGATTTAAAACATTTAAAAATAGTCTATTTTCGAAAAGTATATCAATGTCGTTTAGTTAAGCCTCGCTTTGATTTTGGCTTGTTATTAAAAATCCTTCGACTACGCTCAGGGTGACAGTCACTCTGAGCGTAGTCGAAGAATATTATACTTAACTAAACGACATTAAAAAGTATATATTTATTCATAAAACATTAACCGATGAAACT
>JABMPI010000068.1 GCA_013203755.1 Bacteroidota bacterium | reverse complement strand
GCTATTTGGTTTGAGTATACTAATTCAATCACCCTCTTTCACAATAGAAAAACATAACCTAACATTGAATTATTATTGAAATTATTTATCGATTTTTTTTTATTCTTTATGCTACTTTCAGTTAGAAACTAAAGTTGTTTAATTTGCTTTAAAATGAATGCAGAAATCGTTTTAAATTATCCAATTTTAACGAAACTACAAGATCCTCTTAAAGTCCCTATTTACAACACTTACAAAGGAATATTTTTACTGATTACTGTCATGTTTTACGAAAAATAAATACTCCACTTTCGCTGCTGAAATAACAAACAGTTTTCATAGAAGTATTTCAAATTACCATTCCCTCTGGTAATTTTAAACAGCAAAAAATAATGGAGCCACTTGTTTACTAACAGGTGGCTTTTTACATTTCCAGAAAAACTCTTTTATCTTTGTACTACTTCAAAATTTCAAAACATAATGGTTAAATACAAAAGAATACTATTAAAACTAAGTGGTGAATCGTTAATGGGAAATCAGAATTACGGTATAGACACCAATCGTTTAAATGAATATGCCGAACAAATTACTTCAATACTAAAGCAAGGAGTACAAGTTGGGATAGTAATTGGAGGCGGAAATATATTCAGAGGTTTAAGTGGTGCAACCCAGGTTTCGATCGGGTAAAAGGCGACCAAATGGGAATGCTTGCAACGGTAATTAATAGCCTTGCACTTAATTCTGCACTTCAGGCTTCCGGCACTAAAACCAAAGTTTACACTTCAATAAGAATGGAACCCGTTGGAGAATTATACACAAAAGACAAGGCTATTGAAGCCCTTGAAAATGGATCGGTAGTTATAATTTCGGGCGGAACCGGCAATCCATACTTTACGACCGACACTGCAAGTGCACTTCGGGGAATCGAGATTGAAGCAGAAATAATGATGAAAGGAACGAGAGTTGATGGTATTTACACATCTGATCCGGAGAAAAATCCAGACGCCACTAAGTTTGAAAAAATTAGTTTTGATGAGATTTACAATAAAAATCTTAAAATTATGGATTTAACTGCTACCACACTTTGCAAAGAAAATAACCTCCCATTACTCGTTTTCAACATGGACAAACCCGGCAACTTACAAAAGGTTATTAATGGTGAAAACATTGGTACTGTTGTCCACAACTAACATCTTTTTTAACAGATTTTACAATTCAATCTCATCTAATCATAATTGTTTGTTTTTATTCGTAACAGATGGAACTTGCATATAAACATCCTCCTGTTTGCAAAATTCTTTACATGCTCGTTTCATTTATTTATTTTTTTTCTATATTTGCTAACCGATGAAAATTGGTAAATCAGTCTAACCTAATGCAAGAAGAAGTAGATTTCGTTTTAGAACATACAAAAGAGATGATGAATGGTGCAATTGAGCACCTTGAAAAAGAACTTGTTCATATTAGAGCTGGAAAAGCTTCGCCAAGTATGCTAGACGGTATTTTGGTTGAATATTATGGCAGCATGACAGGGTTAAGTAAAGTTGCTAACATTAGCTCACCCGATGCAAGAACAGTTGCTATTCAACCTTGGGAAAAGGGAATAATTCCAGCTATTGAAAAGGCAATTATGAATGCCAACCTGGGTTTTAATCCTGATAACAATGGTGAAATTATTCGAATAAATATTCCAGTATTAACGGAAGAAAGAAGAAGGGATCTTGTAAAACAGGCACATCAAGAAGGAGAGCATGCAAAAGTTAGCCTACGAGCAGCTCGGAAAGATGCCAACAATAGCTTAAAAAAGCTATTAAAAGATGGATTATCTGAAGATTTGGAAAAGGACGCTGAAACGGAAGTTCAAAGTATGACTGATAATTTTGGTAAAAAAGTTGAATCCTTAATTTTGGTTAAGGAAAAAGATATTATGACTATTTAATTGTTTCTAGTTTTCTGTTTTCTGAACATTGTTTAATTGTTTTCATGGCTTTGAGGCAGCTTGTAGAAGCTGCCTCATTTTTTATGCGACATTTCCGGAATAGTCAAATCTTAAAAAACAAGACAAAAAAAAACCTGCCTTAAAAAGACAGGTTTCTCTATAAAAAGAATAATCTATTTTTTCTTTTTCTTCAAATACAAGAATGCTCCAACAGCTACTACAACTACTACTACAACAATTACTATTGTCATTGTATTAGAAGATTTTCCTGCTCCAACTAATAAATCCTCGTCTAAATAAGAACTATCCTGAACATTCAAATTGTCGATATAAGTTCCACCGTCTTGTGCCATTAATACATAAGGAAGACTCAAAATGTTAAGCATTAATAATGCAAATAATTTTTTCATTGCTTTCATCTCTCTAAATTTTAATCTATAATTTATTTAATTTTTCTTTTACAACTTTTAATAATGGTGCTGCATTTTTATAACGTGGGTTTATAACTATTAGTTTCTCCAAAGTTTCCAAGGCCACATCATATTTTTTATCATCATATAACTTTTGTGCCTTTAATAAATACAAAGGCTCGTAGTTCGCGTGCAATTCAAATCCTTTTTGCACAAAATGGTCAAACTCGTTAAACTCATTCTTCTTAAAACAATTTTTTGCCAAATGTACAAATAACCAAACATTATTTGGATCTAATTCTAAAGCTTGTTTTACAAGACGTTCTCCTTCTTCCAAATTCCCCTCGTTCAACTTTAAAATTCCTTCAAAATCGGTTTTGTCTGAACGTTTAATAAGCACTGCAATCGGATTCCCCTTATGATAAAAAGTTTTAATTATTCCCGAAGATTGCCATGACATATTATTCAATTGAAAGGGATGAATGTAATTAACACCAAACAAACCATAATCCCAATCCACCGAACTCCGTTCTAAATAGCGCGTATATTTATACTTAATATTAGATGAATTTTCAAAATAATTTGGAAGATTACAATTAACAGCAACCGTTGCCTCGTTTTCCCCTATCAATTCAACTAAATAATCTGCCGGCTCTTTTATTCCGTGGAAATAATAATCGTACTCATACTTTGCCCATGCTTTTTTATTTCCACCAGAAATTGAGTTGAAATAAATGTAATCTGCCGGGAAAGTGGTAGCCTGATGTTTAATTGGCAAAACAATTAAAATAAGCAAAACGATAATTGCAGGTATTTTAATTTGTTTATTCAAATTAGCTTTCAGAAAACTTACAATACCGACCGATGATAAAACTGCTAAAACCGGCAAAACAAAGAGCATTTGTCGAACTCCGCTGTATAAATTAGAATCGATAACAATTACATATATAATTGGAAAACAAAGTGTAAAAACCACAAACAACTCAAAAAAGAGTTGTCTGTTATTTTGTTTCAATATTTTACGAGTGAGAAATACCGAAAAAAGCAGTATCCCTAAAATAATAAATTCGGGGGTGGATATTATGAACCACTTCAATAAATAATACCATGGAAGTTGGGTGCTCCAAATCATTTCGCCATTAAATACCTGCCTAATACTAACTTTGTAATGCTCCATCATACTTAAACTATCGAGCGGATTTTGAAAAATATTTTGCAAGGCAAAGGGCCAAAATAGTAATCCGACAAAATAGCCGATACAAGCGATTACTAATCCTAGACCCAATAACCTTACAAAACAAAGTTTAGTTGTAACGATATATTTAAGAAAAAAAGGCTTCAAAAGTATAAAGGCAATAAATGCCAAACCGAGATAAGCAAAAAGGATTAATCCTCCTATACGAACAGAACAGGTAAAAGCAATCGTCAAACCCAGCCAAACTGCTGTGGTCCATCGTGGCTTTGGTAGTTCGTTTACAAAACGGATAATCATAAAAATACCTGCTGTGTAACCAGCTGCAAAAGGAATATCTTTTAAGTTCCCAAAAGCTTGTCCAAATACCCGGGGCATTATTACAATTGAAATAACTGTTAATGTTGCCACCCAATAATTCTTACTCAGTGCATATCCTATCATTCCTGAGAAAAATAGTAATAACCAGAAGAATAAGGCGCCAGTTAAATGTCTGGTCAGAAACTCATTTTCAATAGCAAAAACCCTATTTACAAGAGCAGTGAAATTATCTACGGACTGCCCGTAATATTTTAAATTTGTAATTGGAGTACCCAAACAAGAAGTATCTTCTCCTCCCGTGAAATACCAATTTACTACTTTCTTTGCATGTGGATAATGCAATTGTTCATCAACATTTACCGCTGCTTTTGGGGCAAGGAAAGCCAATATAAATGCGGCCAGCACCAAGCTTAAAACAAACGCATTTCGCGCGGTAAATATGTTGATCTTATTATTCATAAATATCACTTATAAAATAGACCGGTCGATTTTGTACTTCTTTAAAAATACGGTACACATATTCTCCAATTAGTCCGAGAAAAGTTAATTGAACTGAGCCAAAAAAGCATACCGCCAAAAACATTGATGACCAACCGATTGGAGCAAAATCTAATTTTTTTGATACCAACGTATAAACAATTGCACCAAGAAAAATAAAAACTCCAATCAAACCCACATATAAACACGCTTTAATAGGCCATTTCGAGAAGGAATAAATAGCATCTGCAGCCAGAGCAAACAATTTCTTACGGCTCATTTTAGCTTCACCCTTTAATCGATCAGGGCGATTATATAATATAAATTCATGTTTAAACCCGATGAAATTTCGGATTCCAGGCAAGTAACGGTTTCTTTCTGAAAACCGTAAAATTGCCTGATGCGCTTTTTTATTTACAATACAAAAATTACCTGCATTTGCAATTTGCTTACCTTCTGTAATATTGCTGAAGATTCGGTGAAAAATATCGGTGTAAATTTTTCTTCCTAATTTTTCATTTCGTCGCTCACGAACGGCAGTAATTATATCTGCCTTAGATTCCTTAATTTTATTGACAAGAACTGGTATCTGTTCTGGAGGATCCTGGAAATCTCCATCCATCATTACAACAAAATCGCCTTTAGCAAAATCTAATCCGGCAGTTAATGCTGGCTGCAATCCAAAATTTCGAGAAAGAGAGACAACTTTTAGCTCACTATGTTTTTCTCTGAAATCTAAAAGCTTTTGAAGTGTTGAATCTGTACTTCCGTCGTCAACACAAACAATTTCAAAGTCGTCACCTGTCTTTTTAAGATATAGTAAAACCTCTTCGATTAATGGGGTTACTAAATTACTTTCGTTTAACAGTGGTATAACTACTGAAATCATTTTGCTGGATGTTATGCTTTATGTTGAGTACCAGGAACAGGAAGAGGAAACTCCATATCTACAGGTCCCAATTCATATTTATTCGGTCCTAATTTTTCGGTAGAATTCATCATATCTTCCCAGGTAACCTTTTGCCCAGTGTAGGCAGATGTTCTTGCCATAATTGCTGTTAATGTTGAAATAGCTGTACGTTCAGCCTCAACAACAGGAGTATTGGTT
>JABMPI010000682.1 GCA_013203755.1 Bacteroidota bacterium | reverse complement strand
ATCCGTTACCGTTTTGATTGCCGTGCTGATTTTGATTTTTATTTTGCTTTCCTTTCATTTTATGTTTTGCTAAATCAATTTCGGTCTCACCTTCCGAATTAATCATAGTTGCAATCGCATCACAGGTTCCATCACCATAATCCATAGTCGAAATCAGACTACTTCCATTTAAGTAAATTTCAACTATTCCTGCTACAATAAACCGACAGTCTTTCTTTCGAACAAGAGCTTCAACAATTTTTTTCTCATAACTGTCTGTTCCATTTTCAGCCAAAACATTTCCTTCAATATAAATTACATCGTCGGTTTGGTCATCAATTGTTTCCATTCCTTCCGCCCAAATCCAGTTTCGCACTGCTGTACGTGTAATTTCAAATTCGCCTGCTTTTGTAAAAGTCAAAAGGCTCGTATGATTACGAAATGTATCTTCTTCTTTGTCCTCTGTATCCTCCGACGTTCCAACTATAGTTAAAGAATCCACTCCAAAATTGTTATATGATACCAAACGAGTATAATCTTTACTTTTTCTTGGTGCAGAAATTTCAATTACAATTTCTCCGCTCAGTACTTTTCCATTATTAAGAATAGTACCTTCACCATAACTCAATGTAATTGTTTTAGGATAACCCTCTTCATCTCCGTTTTCAATTTTTACATTCGGGCAATGATCCATTTTATAACGCAATTTGTGGTTCCATTTCCAGGCTTGACCCACTTTCCACCAACGTGTAAGCATCTCTTCTGCATTTGCATAAAATTCAACTTCATACTCAGTTTCGGTTGCTGCTGCCTCCAATTGAACTTCGGTTAAAGTAATCTGGGCAGATTTTTCCGCTAAACCATCATCAACCGGAATATTAACTTTGTCGTTCTGACAAGAAAAAAACGTAACCGTAAAAATGATAAATGTGATTCCAATAATTCTTTTCATGATTTTCTATTTTTAAATAATGTTTCTGAATACAATCCGCACGAGAAAGAATTTACCCTACCTTTTTATCATTAAAATTTTCACAATTCGTCCCCAATACATATAAAGCACTCATTAGGTACAGTTTACATTTAAAATAATGCTACAAATTCTATGGGTTGATTTTTATTCTACAACAAAAGAATAAAGCAATGTATAAATACATCTATTTCAATCAATCTTACAAACTATCAATATAAGATGAGTTTGTAATCAGAAAATAAAAATTTATAAATGAAAGGGAATAGTAAATGTCCTTTAGGAAAGAACAATATGCTTTTAACAATTTTTTTAATTGGCTTTTAAATGAACAGCCCATTTTTTCAACGAATCAGGGATGAGCTTATTATTGTGGCTAACATGATAATTTTTACGTATAAAATTTTCCATTTCAATTTTCATCTCTTCCTGGATGTCACTTTCATCAATGGGTTCAATGTTCATATTTGGATAAAGTTGATGTAAAGTATTATTTGAAAACATTCGTTTAGAATCCAGTATATCCATAATTTCATTTTTATTCCTCATTAATACATACGTATTCAAATTGCGGAATGAAGCAGAATTGTCAAGTCCATGCCCGATCCAGGAAGCTAATGTCGGCCGAGAGATATTATTCCTCTCATTTAACAATGCAAGTATCGATGGTGTTAAATCGAAGTGTGTAACAACAGAAGAAAATTTCTTAGTCTTTTTTAGCATTGGAGAATATATAACCAATGGAACATGAAATCGATCAATTTGTGTACTAATTGGAATTTCCGGCATTCGATGGTCTCCCGTAATAACAAAAATAGTATTTTTAAAAGCGGGCAATTTCTTAATTTCATTAAAGAAATATCGAAATGCCTCATCGAAATAAAGTATTGACGCAAACTGCTTAACGTAATTACGATTAAACGATTTGGTTTTATCACTCAAATCCAAACCTATTAATCTCTCTTCAAATTTCCGATTGTAATTCAGTTGATCTGGTACTTTAAACGGACTATGCATAGCCAGAGTAAGCATTGCATCAACTCGTGGTTTATTTTGGTTTAATTTCCAATCCTCGATATATCTTCTAAATATTTCTTTGTCACCGTAGCCCCAGGCAAATCCACTTTCGGATGCTGGAAGTTTAGTATAATCTGCACCAAAATTTTCAACATCTATTATCTGATCAATACCTTGTCGCTGAAGGAATATATCCATTTTATCGAAACCTGCATCGCCTCCATAAACAAATGTGCTGCTGTATCCAGCCTCTTTCTTCAAAATACTAATTAGGCTAAGGTGGTCTGGCATTTCATTCCCCATATCGGTAAAACCATGGTCGCCAAAGGGTAGCGATGCCAATGTTGAAGGCAACACCTGAAAAGTACGCCCAGAGGTACTCAGGCAATTCTCCCAATAAAGACTTTCTCGCATTAACGAATCCAGAAAAGGAGTAAAACTACCCAGATACGCACCCTCACCGCTATAGGCCCGTCCCAAACTT
>JABMPI010000681.1 GCA_013203755.1 Bacteroidota bacterium | reverse complement strand
TTTCTCCTCGTTCCTCGTCGAAATGACAGCATTGATAAGCTTTCTGTCATTTACTCATTATGCCTAATAAAATTAGGTGAACTCTCGCAATGACACTGCTCATTTAAAATCACGCCGCGGACAGGCATACGTTTAATCCGGTGATGTTCTTTTTTGTCCGAGGCACTATATTATAAAACTCGTCATTGCGAGCACAGCGAAGCAATCTGAGACATAACCCGAAGACGAAAGTTGGAAGTCTTGTTCCAGTAGCTTATTCTGAAAATAAATCCCCCTTGTATTCCCCCTTTTTCTAAGGGGGACGAAGAAAAGAAAGCTGGCATATTAATTAACTATATTTGATAGAAGTTAGATGGCTTAATTAGAAAAATACGTAATATGGAGCAAGACAAAAACAAGGAACAGGAAAAGAAAAAGGAAAACAGCCAGGAGAAAGCAAAAAACTGGATCGATAAAGCGGAAGAATTTATTGACGAAACTGCAGACAAAATACACGAAAGTAAAACGTACCAAAAAGCCGACAAATCGCTTGAAGAAGCCACAAAAAAGATTTTTCGGAAAGCCGGAAGGTTGTGGGGAAAATCGGAGCATTATTTTAAAAACCAGAACGATAAAAAGGATGGGGAATAGATGACAAACCCATTACAAATCGGCGCGAGCGGGAACTTGAAGCTCACCCCTGCCCCTCGTTTGTAACGAGGGGTTAGCTGTTTTTGAGTTTGCAACTCACTATTTAACTATTATAATATCCACATAGCCCTTTTCTCCTGAGTAATCTAAGGCAGAACTCCATAAATAGTCTTCAGGATGAAATACAATTTGTGCCCTCACCGGATTCTGATGAGTATAATTTATTCGTTGGTCAATCAATGTGTTATCATCAAGTAAAACAGCATGGTTTGTTTCTTGCCAGAATTTATATTTTTTTATCCTGTTATCAAATTTCCCGGCAAATTCAAATCGATACAACAACCAATCCCTTCTGCTTTCCGGTATTTCCTGAATAAGTTTTAGAATAGATTTGGATGTAAACTTTTTAAAATCTCTGATTATTTCGCTAAGCTTAAAACCTTCGTTAGCCTGGCAAACCAGGTGCAAATGATTTGTCATTAAACACCAGGTATATACCACAAGACCTTTATTTTTTATGCAGTAGTTTAATGAATCGACAATTTCAACTTTATATTCTTTTCTTGTAAACACATCGACCCAGTCGGTTACGGTAAAAGTTAAAAAATAAACTGCGTTTTGGTCGGTGATAAAATAGTTATCTGCAGACATTTTTGTTTTAAATATACTACAAAATGTTGGGTATTTGGGTCGTTTTAAACGACTTACAGTTCACCCCTCGTTGCAAACGAGGGGGAGAAGAGGATTTAAAATCCAAACCGAATCCGATGCTCGTGAAGGCTTTTTAAAGAAGGATAAAACCTTTCTTCCTGTGGCAGAAGTATCTCCCGGTTTTCGTATTGCCGGATACCTGAACCGGGATTGTAATCTTTTCATTTTGAACGAAGCAAAACTTTGGAATGGTTTGAAATGGCCGAACATTCCAACGTTTATAGGCAAAAGAAAATGGATGCGTTATTTGAAAAACAGGTAAGGTAGATGCTGCAAAACTTAGCCTCTAATAATTATTTTCGTAAATTGGCATTCAAATAAAACCATTTCGAAACCTGGCATTTGTAATGCTATCTGCAAATAAATACAAATAAGTCAAAAGGGATAAAATGACAAATGATATTGACAGCAACACCGAATTAACTTACACTTATTCGATATTGGAGAAAAGAGGTTTTGCAGCGCTTGAAACCTATTCCAATGTGCACCGGGGAAGCGGGCACTTTTCGATGGTAACTACCCGTTTATTTGAACAGGCAAGAAATGTTGTTTTGGAATACCTTGGACTAAACAAACGAAAATACACTGTAATCTTCGGCAGTGCTTTAAGCGCTTCAAAACTCACGTCGAAACTGGATGCTGAAAGTTATCAGATTTTGTCAAGCCGGGAGTTCGGATTGCCGTTGGGAGTACACGCCATGGCAGTTAAAAAAATGGCATTACCCAAAAGCATTCCCTTTAATACAGGCGGAGGAACAGCCAGGCTTATGTCACAAAACTGGGTTGTTTGGGATGCTGCACCCGACAGGTTTGAAGCAGGTACTCCCGCCATCATCAACATCATCGTTTTTGCAAGGGCACTGCAATTGATCCGTAAATCCGGCAACAATATTTTCCTAAACCCCGTAGTAGAAAAACTATCTGCCAGTGAAATTCTGTACCATGACGAATTGGAGAAATCCACCGGAATTGAATTGTTGAATGAACTCAGAAAGACCCTAATTGGCAGCGAAGTTACAGTGCCCACAACGGAAGGCGCCAAATCTTTCGTTAACCTCGATTATGCAGCCAGCACTCCCACTTTTATTCCGGTTTGGAATGCTGTCCGTCAAACATGGCGGCAACCCAAAAAGGTGCAACAGGAGATCATTTATAAAGTCAAGTCAATTTGTGCTCAAATGTTTGGGGCTCAGTCGACTGAATATGACGTAATTTTTTCTTCCAACACCACCGAAGCAATTAACCTTGCTGCCGAAAGTTTGGGACGTGAATCGGAACCTGGCAGCGAACCCGTGATTGTTACTACACTTCTTGAGCACTCCTCAAACGATTTGCCGTGGCGTACGATTCCGAACCATTCACTTTTGCGCTTGTCGGTGGATAGTGAAGGATTTTTGAATTTAAACGAACTTGATGTGCTCCTGAGGGATTACAACAGCGAGGGACGTTTTGGAAAGAAGCGAATCAAACTGGTAGCAGTGAGTGGCGCATCGAATGTACTGGGCACGTTTAATGATTTGGAAGAAATCAGCCGGATAGTGCATAAATATGGAGCACGTTTGCTGGTTGATGCTGCTCAGCTAGTTGCACACCGAAAGGTGGACATAGCGGAATGCGATATTGATTATCTCACTTTTTCTGCCCACAAGGTTTATGTACCTTTTGGCGGTGGAGCGCTGATTGTGAAAAAAGGACTCCTTCGTTTCAGCTCTTCCGAAATGGAACTCATTCAATCGTCGGGAGAAGAAAATGCCGGTGGCATTGCCGCGCTGGGTAAAGCACTTGTGCTTTTGCAACGGGTTGGAATGGATCTTATTCAGGAGGAAGAACAGGCTTTGACCCGAAGGGTGTTGCACGGCCTGGTGCAAATAAACGGTATCCAAACTTTCGGAATAACAGAAACAGACTCTCCAAAGTTCGCCCAAAGAGGCGGCGTTATTTCATTCTACCTAAAAGAAATGATTTCGAGCCGGGTGGCCAAAGAACTGGCCTTGCAAGGTGGAATAGGGGTGCGTTACGGTTGCCTCTGTACCCATATTCTCGTGAAGCATATTCTCGGTGTTGGCCCGAAACTGGAGAAGTTCCAGCGTATAATTGTGACCCTGTTTCCCGGATTGCAACTTCCCGGTGTGGTACGTGTGAGTTTAGGTATCGGAAACAACGAAGAGGATGTTGATACTATGATTCGGGTGCTGGGTAAAATTGCAGAAAAGGATGCAAAATCAACAGATAAACACGCTACTACCGAACATAAAAATTCTCCCGTTTTGTCGAAAAAAGAAGTTAAAAAACAGATAGAAGATTTTGTAAAGGCTGCTTCACTCAGGGTTTATTCCCAGGTTTAGCTGTGCTGTAAAACATCGTAATATTCATATCTGATTTTGTTAACTTGCCGACGCAGGTGGTCGGAGGATTTGTTTTTGATGTGAAGTCCTCCGCTGCCACACGATTGTATCATGTGGCACTACTTAACAACAATAACATTATCCAATAATCCTTTTTCTCCGGCATAAACAGAAGCACTACTATATAAATAGCCTTCCGCCCTGAAAACTAAACCTTCTTCCACCGGATTTTGATGAATATAATTAATTTCCACCTAACCGCGCGATACAATCTCGCGGCAGCGGGGCCAGCGAGGGGAGATTTAGAATAGATTTATTTTTAGCTTCACGGGAAAATTGGATTTGTCCATGCGGTATTGCCATCTTTATCTGTTACTTCACACCTTACCCACATGGGCTTTTTCTTGCTCAAATCCCACTCAGCACTTTGCAAATCCTCTCCGCTAGCTGCCTTAAAAACTTTACCATTCCCGGCACCACTTGTTCTAAATGCAATTTTCTTAACTGATGAACATTCTATTTTTATTTTCCAATCCTTGTCTATTTGGTAATCTTTTATTACAGGACCGGTAGAAGCATAAAAACAGCCGTTTTCGAGTGCCTCAAGTATACTTTTATCGTCTAATTTAGCAGCCTTTATCATCGTCCAGGCTTTGCCAACCTCGCTGCTCTGGTGTACATCATCGCTTGCCAAACCCGACAAAACATGTCCTTTGTTCAACAACTGATCCCAATGCACGTGCCCGGCGCCGCTATTGGCTCCTTCGCAAACCTGGTTATGCACCTCAACACCCAAATACCCCGACACTTCTGTCATTTCAACATAAGTATGCCCTGTCCAGTACGGATGTGCATAAAATACCTTTGCGCCTTTGCTTTTTATATCGTCTATCATCTCCTGCGCCGATAAACTTTTGTTGTAAGTATACGGATGCGGCAATCCATATCCTAGAAAATGATGTGTAGGTGCTCCCGAATAGGTTTCGGGATGAAACTCGATGCTGCTTAATGCCAAAAATTTCTTGTCAGAAAAGCCCGACAAATCATTTGTTGTTCGATGATCGGTTATTGCCACCACACTAAATCCTTTATCTCTGTATTGTTTTAAACGTGTTGTTACATCTACGTCGCCATCGCTGCTGGTGGTATGTACATGCAAGGCAGCTTTGTACCACTTTCCTTTTGTTTTAAAAGGATTGCTTAATGTTTGTTTATTTGTAACATTCCCTTTTGCCTCGTGTGCAAAAACATTTGGAACTATGGCAGATACTGCCGATATTCCTGCCAATCGAAAAAAATTACGTCTTCTCATTTTAAATTATTTTAGCTCATTGTCTTACTAATTTCGATGAAGCAAGATAGCTAAAAATTGACAGGAATTTGGATCATGAGGCCATTCCCTACTGGTGCGTGCTTGTATCGCGTTCCTTTACCTACTCAACACGATGCAAACGTTCAATAGCGAGGTTCGGAAGCGGGAGCCAGCAAGGGGAATTCTTCATTTTTTCAACCGATTAACTGCATTTTCCTGCACCCGTAAATCCCGGTCATGACTTAAACGTTCCAGAATTTCCATGCTTGCTCCCGGGTGGATAGCTACCTTTAACCTTATAGTATTGTTTTCATTGGTAGATAGGGAATCGAGTACGGAAAGCGGTAATGATCTATTTGTAAGCAAGCTGTTAATCACCTGCCGCTTTTCCACTTTTGACAGTCTTATCAGTAACTCTTCAGGGGTATTTGGATTTCCGGCAATGTTAGTTGTTATCTCGCGAATGTTGAGTTCTGCCAAAGCAATTAATACTTCGGAGGGTGCTGACGTATTTGCTGCCAAAGCTGCCCATATTTTATCTTTCTCGGGGATTTCCCCTTTCATGTTTGTTAATTCCCATATATCGGTTACCAATGCACCGGGCAATACCGGATTAGAGGAAACTGTAAGCAGCAGCTGGTGATTTTCGTTTGCTTTAGCTTTCTGGTATATCCGATTAATCTGCTGCTGGCTTACCCTTGGAGAACGAGCTTTCTCTAATCGATGCACTGGCATTAAAAATATTGCACAAAGTAAGATTACCGTTAGGGAAAGCAATGTTAAAACCAAAGTTTCGCTTTCCGGTGATTTTGATTTTCTTTTAACAGAGCGGTAAATTATTGGTGGTGGATATCTGGTAAACAAAGTATAAAGCAGATTTAATGTTAATCCTACCAGAACACCGGCCAGGCCGCATGGAATCAACAAAAAGGGAACAAGCAAAAATGCCAACAAAAATGTTGAGCCAATATAGGCTGTGGTTAACCACGATTCAATAATTCCTCCCGCGAACCAGTACCACCCCAACATCATTGCCACCAAACCGCACACAAACGCAAAAAGGAGGTATCTAATTTTATATCGAATTGAAATAAGCGAAATAAAAACAGATAAAAAAGGATAAGCTATTAATCGGGGTACCAATGAAAAAGTATTATCGGCAATTATGGCATCTGCTGAACGGATGACAAGGTTTTCGGGAATCTGGTGCACAATCAACCCATAAATAACCTCCATGTTAAAAAAAAGGCCTGTAATTAAGGGTATCAGCCAAACAATACAATAAAAAATCCAGGGATTATTCATTAGGATCTGTGTTGATTCTTTAGCCTCAGAACGGGCCGGTTGAATTTCGTTAGTTGAGTTTTTCATGAGCAGAATGTAAATTGCTGGTTGAATACAATTAACAATCTTAAGTTACAAATTTTATTAATATCGGTACGTTAAATCCGGTGAATATGTCATTTGTTAGTAACGGGAAAATGTTCCTATATCTTTTGATATATTGGTTATCTCCCCCGATGGTGTTCGATTGTATCGCGTTCCATTTTGTTTATTGGTATTTTCTCAGAACCACACGATGCAATCGTGCGGCAGCGAGGAAATTATTTGTTCAAAAGTTTATAACTCATTTTTTCGGATGTTTTTTGTCGTTAAAAACGACTTACAGCTTACCCTCGTTGCAAACGAGGGGCAGGTGGGTTTGGTTTCTGTAAATCCCCCTTTTATTCCCCCCTGTCTGACTGCGCAGCCAGGCAGGCTTTTTCTAAGGGGGATGAGGAAGAGAATCCATAAATTTATTACTTATTTGATTAGAAATCCCGCTGATGCGCGGTGTATTTTATTTATCGAACTTAAGGTACTATTTTCTGAGAACCATTTTCTTCACTTCATTCCACGAATTGAACCTTAGCCGATAGAAATATGTGCCCGATGGTAAATTATGATTTCTCCAGACGGCCAAATGAGTTCCTTTTTGATAAAATCCATCTGCAATTATGTCCACAATTTTACCATTGCTGTTAATAATTTCCAAACGTGTATTACCACTCTCAGGAAGGACAAACCTAATGGAAGTGGAAGGATTAAATGGATTGGGGTAGTTTTGCTGAAGAATAGAACTTTCCGGTTTACTTGTTGAAAAACCGGTTAAAACAGATGCTGTATAATCATATGGTTCATTGCAAAGATGCCATTGATCCTCGCCTGGCTTGGACAGATAATAAGTCAGAAGTTCAGTACGTTCAAAACTTTTCAATTCCGAAAGAGTTGCTTCTCCATTTCCATTCCATTCATATAAAGGAATTTCTTCCGGATTAAATGTATTGATAAATCCACGTTCTTTTGCGATATGGAAAAGACCAAAATTTCCCGGTTCATGTCCGCCAAGCCAATTTCCGATGATATCTACATAAAAAGCGTTTTTCCCAAAGATGATTATGTTGGTCATGAAATCATGGGCGATACCGTCATGAGGGCCGTGATAAAAACCATTTCCATCTCGTCCGTAGATACCTTCTATTACATTTAATCCTGGCTTTAAAACAGAGTTATTATCCAGACAGCGTGTGACCCATGTCTCCATTCCCAGGCCACCGGTAAAATCAGATCCAGCTACACCCCATCGTGGAATTTCTGCATATTTATGACGATTATAATTTTCAGCGATAACATCGAAGGCATGGGCTTGTATATGATTTGGATCAATACCCATCGATGCGCCCCATGATGAACAATGAGCTACATAAGGAGAAGCAATGCTTCCCTGAAGATTCTTTGCGCACAAAGTCAATCCCATACCATGTGCTTTAAGTTTTGCAATGTTTAACAGCCAACTATTCGGTGTATTAATGGGCCATAAATAAGGAATACGATTAAACCATACACCTTCAGGAACATCCACCCATTGGAGTTGTGGATTTTTGGCACCTAACTGGATCTCTACACCGCTACGGTTTCCCATATCCCCGTATCCGGCTCTATCATAATTTTCAGAACCATTGGCGTCAAGAAGAGAAATTTGTTCCGCATTAATACCAAGGTCTTTCATACTTTCGATAACGCCTTCCAGAAAATTTGCATCACTCACCACCCCCATCACTTTTTCAAAATCAACATTCTGAGGAGCATCCCATGTCCATGATGTAAGATTGGGTTTTATAGGGAAAAAATGGTCCAAAGGAATCCCGGTTTGAGCATCATCGGTCAGTTGGAATACTGATCGCCCAAACATAAGACCTGCTTGATTTACCGCTGTAGAATTGGTCTTTACATTAACATCCGTTCTCATGATAAAAACAGCATCTGGATTTTGCTCAATAAAGGGATGGATGGTAAAATAATTGGCAGTTGTTCCTGAAGGATAACTGGAAGCATGCAATGGATCAAGGATAATCGTACCAGTTGCCGCCCCGGTAATTTTTAAAAATTCTCTTCTCGCTAACATGATGATGACTAGATTATTATACGACAAGTTACTCTTAAGTTTCTTAATAACCTCAATTCAGATAAAAAGTATTACATATGATCCACCGATACCCACAAATTGGATAAAGTAATCGACCAAATGGTTTCTGAATAATATTTGAACGAATCCTCCTTAGTAAAGGAGGTGGCTGACGAAGGAAGCCGGAGGATTGTTTTTAATTGGACAACTAGGATTTGTAATTCAGGTAAAAAATCCCCCTTTTTCTACGGGGGACGAGAAAAAGAAAAGCTACTGGCATTTTGCATGGTTAATTAGAACGCGTCCTCCTTAGTAAAGGAGGTGGCTGACGTAGGAAGCCGGAGGATGGTTAGAAAACCAATCTTATGCTCTGGAACAATTGGTAATAAAAAAAATATTGCTATTTTTAATGCAGTTAAAAACCCAATATTCTTTAACCCAGATATTGAAAACTTTTAAAATATGAAACCCTATAGTTTAAACAGATCTTTTTCATTGGCATTTGCCAATGCTTAGATATATAAAAAAAGGCCACCTGCGCCGGTAAGCAATCAGGTGACCCGAGATAACAATTATTTCTAATTATTAACTTCTTAAAAACAAATGTAGTTATGACAAGCTTAAATGAAGCCAAAAAACGTGATTTTGTTACACAATTAATTGTGATTACTAAGCGACAAGAGATTTGATCTGGCGGCAAAAATTGCCCGGTTAAAATAAAAATTAACCGCTGTCGACGACACAGAAAGCAAACGCTATTTTTTATTATAGTTAAAAACCAGTAACACATATAAACCCTTAATTAGTCAGTTTATATCGTTTTTACATTTTAACTCTAATCTGTTCATATGCCACTGCGGTGGTATGTATGGTAAATCCGATGGTTTACCGGATACAAAGAGGCCGCCCTCGGCCTGACAACTTCGGGCGACCCCGTGTTTAAAATTTTTCAACCTTAAACTTTTTGCAATATGGCAAAAATGAATGAATC
>JABMPI010000680.1 GCA_013203755.1 Bacteroidota bacterium | reverse complement strand
ACCAATATTAACTGTTACATACAACTTTAATATTTTTGGTAATGCAAACGATGATTTTAATCCAATTGAATAGTAAACCTTTACTTTTAGAACATTGAAATAAATGAGGATGAAAAAACTACCTGGTATTTTTAACGTTGTAATTGGCCCCGTGATGCGTGGATCATCCAGTTCGCATACTGCAGCTTCGTGGCGAATTGCCAAAACATGTTTGGATATTTTAAACGAACCACTAAAAAAAGCAATTATCGATTTTGATAAAGATGGTGCCTGGGCTCCCAACTTTCGCGAGCAAGGAACTGCAATGGGAATCGATGGTGGTTTACTGGGTTTGGAAATTTCCGACAGTCGCATGAAAAATACGGAATTAGTTGCCAAAGAAATGGGAATTACCATTGATTATGAAATCAATTCATTTCCAACAAAACATGCTAATACAGTTCGACTTTCACTGGAAGGTATTAGAGGGAATAAAGTACAGGTTGTTGCTGCTTCATTGGGTGGAGGTTCGTTTGAAATTCAGCAAATAAATGGTTTTGAAGTGGCCATTTATGGCGATTATTTTGAATTGTTAATCTTTTGCAAAAAGGACGAATTCATTTTAGATGAAATAAAATCTATCCTCCCTGAAAGTATTGTTCTTTCTCAAACTAATAACTCCAATTCGGAGCTGATTAATGTAAAATTATCGAAACAATTTTCGGTTGATGTTTTAAATCAATTAAAGAGAAATTTTGATTTAGATGAAATAACAGTTGTTAAACCTGTAGTTCCTGTTATTTCCGGGAACGAATCAGAAATGCCGTTTTCAACTGTTTTGTCGCTTTTAAAATACGCTGAAAAGGAAAACCTTGATTTGGGAGAATTGGGATTGATTTATGAGAAAAGTCAAAGTGGACTTTCAGAAGCTGAGCTTCTGGATAAAATGAAAATGATAGTTAAAATTATTGAAAAGAGCATAAAAACTGGTTTGCAGGGAACAGAATATAAAGATCGGATTTTACATCAACAATCACATTTAATTAAAGAGGCAGAAAAATCAAAGAAGATTTTGCAAGATTCGGTTGTGAATAATATCGTTGCCAATGTCACGGCAATCATGGAATCGAAAAGTGGTATGGAAGTTATTGTTGCCAATCCAACTGCTGGTTCGTGTGGAACGGTTGGCGGAGTTTTAAAAGCTGTTGCCGACGATCTAAAATCAACTTCAGAAGAAATTGTAAACGCCTATTTTGCTGCCGGAATTGTTGGAGTCTTTTTTGCTCAGGGGCCTGGTTTTTCAGCAGAAGAACATGGTTGCCAGGTAGAGTGTGGTGCTGCTTCTGGAATGGCTGCGGCTGGTCTTTCGCAGTTGCTTGGAGGATCAGCAAAACAATCCATCAACGCTGCTTCTATGGCCATTCAAAATATGATAGGTTTGGTTTGCGACCCAGTTGCTGACCGTGTTGAGGTTCCTTGTTTGGGAAAAAATGTTAGTGCTGCTATGAATGCACTTTCTTCAGCAACAATGGCGTGTTCCGGCTTCGATGAGGTAATTCCCCTTGACCAAGTCATTCAAACCGTTTCACGCGTTAGCAAACAAATGCCAACTTGTGTAAAATGCACTGGAAAAGGGGGACTGGCAATTACACCAAGTTCTATTCAATTAAAAAAAGATTTAAAAGGGAAAAATTTTTAGAATTATGATTCGGAAAATAGTAACGATTGTTTTGATAATATTCGGATTGGTGGTGGAAATTATTGCACAAGAACGAATCTTTACCAGGCAAGATACATTACGAGGAACTATTACTCTCGAACGTGCATGGTGGGATCTTACTTATTATCATTTAAGTGTAAACGTTGATCCGGCAGACAGTAGTTTTACTGGTAGCAACCTGATTCAATACTGGGTAATCGATCCCAAACAATTAATACAAATCGATTTGCAGCCACCAATGGAAATTACCCGAATTTCTCAAAAATGGGGTAGATCAGAAATTTGAAAATGAAGGAAATGCATGGTTTGTAAAATTGAATGATTTGCAAAAACAGGGTGACATCCAAAATCTGTTGGTAGAGTTTGCCGGAAAACCTAAAGTTAGCAGAAGGCCGCCATGGGACGGGGGAGTAAGTTGGAGAAAAGATGAAAACGACAATCATTTTATTGCCACGGCAAATCAGGGCGATGGTGCCAGTTTGTGGTGGCCATGTAAAGATCATCCTTACGATGAGCCGGACAGTATGTTAATCAGTATAACTTTTCCTGAGAATTTGATGAATTTTTCCAACGGCAGGTTACGGAAACTGGAACAAAACAATGATGGTACAAAAACTTCTAATTGGTTTGTATCAAGTCCCATTAACAATTATGGAGTGAATGTCAATATTGGGAACTACGTTCATTTCAGTGATGTTTTTAAAGGTGAAAAGGGGAATTTAGATTGTGATTATTGGGTACTCGATTACAATAAAACAAAAGCAAAAAAGCATTTTAAACAAGCACATAAAATGTTGGAAGCTTTTGAATACTGGTTTGGTCCCTATCCGTTTTACGAAGATGGTTACAAATTGGTAGAGGTTTCTTATCCGGGAATGGAACACCAGAGTTCGGTGACCTACGGGAATGGCTACAAAAACGGATTTGGTGGTCGCGATGTTAGCAATACTGGCTACGGAATGAAATTCGATTTTATTCTGGTTCATGAGTCAGGTCACGAATGGTTTGCAAATAGCATAACCAACCGGGATGAAGCAGATATGTGGATTCATGAGAGTTTTATTGCCTACTCAGAAAACTTGTATGTTGATTATTTCTGGGGAAAAGAAGCCAGTGCTGAATACTGTAGGGGAACTCGTATGAATATCTCTAATAACCTCTCAATTGTTGGTATTTATGGAGTAAATTATCCGGGTTCAGGAGACATGTATTCGAAAGGTGCAAACATGTTACATACTTTACGACAAATTATTGATGATGACGAAAAGTGGAGACAAATTCTTAGGGGATTAAATAAAGAGTTCTATCATCAAACCGTAAAATCGGAACAAATTGAGAATTTTATTAGCGAACACACCGGACTGAATTTGCAGTCGTTTTTCGACCAATATCTACGAGATACTAGAATTCCTACTTTTGAATATGCGCTTGTGAAGGGCGAAATTCGATACAAGTGGACAAACTGTGTAAATGATTTTAATATGAAAATAAAAGTTTACATTAATGACGAATTACATTGGTTGCAACCGAATAAAAGATGGCAAAGATTAAGCATTGAAAAATCCATTAAAACAGTAAATGTTGATAAAGATTTTTATGTGGCGAGTTTTCCTTTAATTGAAATTGAATAATAAATTTATTCCGGATTCTGATAAGGGAAAGCAGTATCATTGGTCTCTTTAGCCCACGAGGCAATCATTTTACGGTGTTTGTTTAATTCCTTTTCAAAATCTTTATTGAAAGCCAGGTTATTCATTTCACCCGGATCATTATTCATATCGAAAAGCTGCTCTCTCTTTTTGCCATTGTCGTAAATGCAATATTTGTATTTTTTAGTTCTAATCATTCTGCCGGTAGCACCAAGATTCTCTCCCCCGCGGGCAAACATGGTTTCGGAAACAACAAATTTTCGGGCTTTTGGCGATTTGCCTTCCATTATCGGAAGCAGTGAATACCCGGGCATTGAAGCAGGTTTTTCAACATTAATAATATCTAGTATTGTTACCGGAATATCCAATGCATTAGAAACCAATTCCGGATAAATAGATTTTTTTGTTACTCCTTTCCAATTAATAATTAACGGAACTCTGGTGGTCTGATCGTACAGAATTTGTTTTTGGTTCCAGTGATGCATGGCAACACCTTCGCCGTGGTCGCTGGTAAAAATTATAACTGTGTTATCTTCGTATCCACCTTCAATTAGCGCTTCCAGTACCTTCCCAATTTCGGCATCTACTTTCTCAACTAATTTGTAATAACCCCATAAATATTGTCGCCACTTCAATTCATCCCAGTCAGCAGTAGGGTAATGAACTAACGATTTTTTCTGAATTTCACGAAGAATGGTTGGTTCATTTTTGGGGAAATTAAAATTATTGGGAAGAGGAGGTAGAAGACTTAAGTCAGTTGGAGGAGAGCCAATAGGGCCGTCTGGTAGTTCCTGATCACGTGCCAACTGGCAAACATTGTGCGGGTTCATTAACGAAACTGTCAGGAAGAAAGGTTTTTCATGTTTTTGTAACAGATATTCCTGCACTCTTTTCGTTTTTTGGTGGTCTTTACCAACGTTATCATAATTTTTATAACCGATAAATTCCGGTTTGGCTCCAATGTGCCATTTACCAAAAAAATCGCAGTTGTATCCGGCAGTAGCAACAAGATTTCCGAGCATTGGGAAATCACCTGTAATTTTTTCACCATTGTTTATCGTACCAATTTCATGCGGGTAACGCCCCGTTTGTAAACTCGACCGGAATGGCAAACAAAGCGGCTGCGTAACATAGTTTTTTTCGAAACGAACGCCTGATTCCGCCAATTTATCCATTGCCGGGGTATGTACATATTTATTCCCGGTACAACTCATCGATGTTGCAGTTTGTTGGTCGGTAATAATTAGTAAAATATTTGGCTTTTCTGATTTGTTATTTTTAGTTGAATTAGCTTCAACTTTACAAATAAATGCGGCAAAAACAACGAGAAGAATTAGTAGAGCTTTGTTATTTTTCATGGGTATTTTATTACGATATTTTAATCGGATTCAAAGTACGTATTTTTTCTATTTCCCTCCCGCAGGTAAATTCTGTTTTAAGTATTCAAACATCGACATCCGCAAATGAACCGATGTGTTTTCACGCTCATAAATTCCGTGCGATCGCATGGGATATTCAATCATCGAAAAATATTTGTTGTGTTTAATTAATTCGTCCACCAGCATTTCGCAACTCTGGTAATGGCAATTATCATCGCCAGAACCGTGGATTAAAAGCAAGTTTCCTTCCAGGTTTCTCGCATGTGTAATTGGGCTGCCCTGTTCGTATCCTTCCTTGTTATTTTTAGGCTCATCCATGTACCGTTCCTGATAAATGGTATCGTAAATTTTCTGGTGACTGATAAATGCCACAGCAATTCCGGTTTTGTAAATCCCCGGATATTTAAACATACAATTGAGGGTCATTGAACCACCACCACTCCAGCCCCAAATTCCAATCCGGTCAGGGTCAACAAAATCCCATTCCAGTATTTTCTCCGCTGCTGCTGCCTGGTCTTCCGTTGCAATAATTCCAATTTTTTTGTACACACTTTTTCGCCATTCCTGCCCGCGCGGAACGTTAGTACCCCGGTTATCGATGCTAATTACAATGTAACCTTGCTGCGCCAAAAATTCATGCCATAAATCGCGACTGTAACTGTTTTGAACCGTACTTCCTGCCGGCTCGCCATAAATATAAAACAGTACCGGATATTTTTTAGATGCATCAAAATCCAAAGGCTTTATCATCCAACCATCAAAAGTCAGCTTGTCCGTAATATCGAGTTTGAAGAACTCTTTTTGAGGAATATTGGTGTTAACAATTTTTGTTTTTAATTCCGAATTATCTTCCAAAACCCGTAAAACTTTGTGGTCGGGTAAACTTACAACATCAATTTGTGGAGGAGTCGCTGAATTGGAAAACGTGTGAATTGCATATTTCCCGTCAAGTGAAATAATGTACGAATGATGTCCGGTTTTATTGGTAGGTGAAAGTCGCTGAGGTTCTCCTTTTCCGTTTATTTTACTTCTGAAAAGATATCGTTCCGTGGGAGTATTTGGAGCGGCAATGTAATAAATCCAACCTCCTTTTTCATCGATAGTTAGTAAGTTTACAATCTCAAAATCCCCTTGTGTAATGGGTTTAATTTCCTGGCCATCTCTCGAAACCTGATACAGATGCAACCAACCTGATTGATCGCTTCGCCAGGTGAATGATTTGCCGTCGTTAAGCCAGGTTAAATCGTCGTAAACATCCAACCATGTATCCACTTTTTCAGTATGAATAATTTTTGTTGAGCCTGTTCTTTCATCGCCAAAATAGACTTTGTTGGTGTTTTGTTTGCGGTTTAATTGTTGAATAATTACTTCATTTGAGGAATGCGCCCAGTCCATTCGCGCTAAATAATGATCGCGGGGATCTCCCGGAACATCCATCCAAATTGTCTTTTTATTTTCAATATTTACAACTCCTATTTTCGATGCAGAGTTGGTTGTACCCACTTTCGGATAGGGGATTGGAATTAATTTTGGGTAAACCGAGTCGATGTTATTCACCATGTAAAAGGTGCCGATTCCTTCCGTGTCCATCTGCCAATATGCAATTTTTTTACTGTCAGGACTCCATCTGATTCCGTCTCTTAAATTAAGCTCTTCCTCGTAAACCCAATCGAAAGTGCCGTTTACAATGTTGTCGGCCCCGTCGCTTGTTAAAGAAGTTGTATTTTCTGAATCTAAATCTTCGACATAAATATTTTGCTCGCTTACAAATGCTACTTTTTTAGAGTTGGGCGAAAATTTAGCAAACTGCAAAGTGGTAGCTTTTAACTTTTTCCCAATTTGCTGAAGTTTTTCTGTTTTTAAATTAAGTATCCAATAATCTCCTCGTGTATGATAACGCCAAACCCTGCGTGTGTTGGTAAAAATTAATAGTTTTTCACCATCGTCAGACCAGGTGTAATCTGTAATTGATAGTGGTTTCTCTTCTCCTTTTGGAACAAGAGAAGAAGCGCTGACCAAAATTAACCGTTCACCGGTTTCTGGATTGTATTTAATAATATCTCTGTCGTTGGTTTTTATGGAAGGTTCAAGCGTTGTATAACCAGAACCGTCCGCCAACCAGCGAGCGGGTCCAAAACCTTTTGTACTAAATTCACCTTTTGCGTAGATGTTTTCAATTGTTAAATCTTGTTTCTGAGCGAAAGTATTAATGGATGCAAAAAGGATCGCCAAAAGACAATAGCCTCGAAATTTCATAAATATTGGTTTTTGTTGCCTCAGGTAAAAGTATTAAAAATTGGTATCTGACTAATGCGATTCACTCATAAAAAACTCCAACATCCCACCTTTCATCAAATTATTGTGCGAAAAGAAAGGTATTTCAAGCTCTGTTCCGTTTAAAATCAGTTTTTCAACAAATTTATTTTCCTTCGAATTGTTGTGTACTACAATTTCAAAAGTACCACCCGGAACTCTGATTTTTGCCTTGTCAACAATAGGGCGACCAATTGTGTAGGTTGGGTCTCCCGGGCAAACCTGATAAAACCCAATGGCATTTAAAACATACCATGCCGACATTTGGCCGCAGTCTTCATTGCCAATAATTCCGGCAGGTGTTGGCAGATAAAAGTCAGTTAATATTTGGTCGATGTATTTTTGCGTTTTCCAAGCGGCGTTGGTCCAGTTGTACAAATAAGCCATGTGATGACTGGGTTCGTTGCCGTGAGCATATTGTCCGATTAATCCTGTAATATCGCCGGAAGCATGTTCTCCTTCAATCTCTGAACTGGTGGTAAAAAGGGTATCTAATTGTGTTTCAAATTGATCTTTTCCGCCATGCATTTTTATGTGGTTAGATATATCGTGTGGTACAAAATAACTCCATTGGTAGGCATTCCCTTCCACGTAATCGCTTTTTTCATGCTCCGAAAAACGGGGGTGAAAAGGTTCGCGCCAGTTGCCATCACTATTTTTTCCTCGCATAAAACCGGTAGATTCATCGAAATACAATTGGTAGTTTTTTGCTTTTTTGAAGTAAATATCTGCAGTTTTTTGATTGCCGGCAGCCTCTGCAATTTTAGCAATACACCAGTCGTAATACGCCATTTCTACTCCATAAGAAACTGACTCTGAAATTGAATCTGCCGGAACAAATCCATATTTCTCTTTGAAATAAATGTGTTTCGACATTACATTTTCCTCACGTGTTCCTTTTACTTTTTCCAGCCATTCGGGTTGGTAGGTAGATGATGTTACGGCCGCTTCCAACCACTTGTCTAAGTTGGCATCGTCAACCAAACCTTTTGCAATAACATCGGCCATTACCGAAGTTGCAGGGTAACCCACCATTGTTCCGGTGTAGTTCGATGCCAGCGGCCATTTGGGTAAAACACCGCCTTCGTTAAATTTTTGTACCAATGCTTTTGCCCATTCGCCTGCTTTTTCGGGTTGAACAATTGTTGCCAGTGGATGAAAAGCGCGGAAGGTATCCCACAACGAAAAAACGGTGTAGTTGGTAAATCCTTTAGCTGCGGTTTTAATGGTTTTATCCATTCCGCGGTAACGCCTGTCAACATCCTGATAAGTAAAAGGCGACATCATGGTGTGGTAGAGTGCCGTGTAAAAATTGGTTTTAATTGCGTTGTCGGCGGTGGTGATTTCAATTCCCTGCAATACTTTTCTCCATTCGTTTTTCGACTGCTCAACGGTTTTTTCAAAATCCCATTCCGGCATTTCTGCTGTCATATTTTGTGCAGCACCCTTTTCGTCAGCCACAGAAAGCGCGACTTTTACAAGCAGTGGTTTTTCTGAATCCGGAAATTGTAAATGGACTTTTATATCCTTTCCTGTAATTTCATCCAGCTCCGTTTTTTCTCCTTCAGAATAAATAAGAAAGGTTTCTATTGGTTCGGAAAATTCAATTCGGTATGCAATAATATGATCGCTTGCCCAACCCCTTGTTTTTTGAACTCCTTCCAACGTTTTCGCATTTATTTTTTTGAATGAATTCTTCACAATTCGATGGCCCCAGTTGGGTTGAAGAATGTGCCCCAGATCGAGCATCACTTTTCGTTCAGCTGAATTTTTATAGGAGTAGCGATGTAATCCAATCCGTTTTGTTGAAGTTAATTCTGCGGTTACATCATAATTTTTTAGGTGAACTTTATAATATCCCGGAGTTGCAGATTCATCTTTTTTGTCAAATTCTCCAATAGGTTTTATTTCGTTGGTATTTGAATAGGGAAGTAAAAGCACATCGCCCATGTCGCCAATTCCGGTGCCGCTGAGGTGAGTGTGACTAAAACCGTAAATTGTTGAGTCTTCGTAATGATATCCGCTACTGGCATCCCAGCCCATAATATGCGTGTCGGGACTCAATTGCACCATTCCAAAAGGCACTGTTGCTCCGGGAAAAGTATGCCCGTGAAAACCAGTTCCGATAAAAGGGTCGACAAATTGTAAGGGATCGAAATCTGTTTTTTTAGTTGTGGTTGGTGTACAACTAAAAACAAATGCCGATAACAGAAGAATAAATATCTTTGTTTTCATTTTAGATGTTTCAAAAGTGAACTGTAAAAATAGAATTTACTTTTTTAAAATGGTTGTTTGTAATGGAATCGATTTTCTTCCACAGCTGGCAATCAACAGTTTCAATCTATTAGCGATGAGTTCGAATTCCCAAAACGGCAAACTGCCAACTTTCTTCCCTTCCTTTTTATACTTGAAAATTGGATATTGAGCATTCTACATTGAAAATTTAAATAGCTACCAGTTACAATAATAATTATTTTTTTCTTTCTAAACGGCTAACTGTGACTGAAAGCTACCCACTTTATTTCTACCGGTTATCAACTTTCTCCGGATTCAAATCATGGTTTTGCAAGCGGTGCCACGCCATTTGTTCATATTTTGTTCCCGGCTTACCGTAGTTAGAATAAGGGTCGATGCTAAGTCCGCCGCGAGGCAGGAATTTCCCCCATACTTCGATGTATTTCGGATTCATTAATCCAATGAGGTCTTTCATAATAATATTGATACAATCTTCGTGAAAGGCGCCATGGTTGCGGAAACTAAAAAGATAGAGTTTAAGGCTTTTGCTTTCCACCAGTTTTTCATCGGGAATATAACTCAGGTAGATAGTTGCAAAATCGGGTTGCCCGGTAATGGGACATAAACTGGTAAATTCTGGATTATTAAATTTCACCCAATAATCGTTTTCGGGGTGTTTGTTTTCAAATGCTTCCAATACATCAGGTTGGTAATCGAATTGATAATTGGTTTCCTGTCCGAGATTTTTAAGTTCACTCATTGTCGTTATTTTAGTATGGAGTATCAAGAATCAAGATTTACTGTTCCTTTCTTGTGTCTTACTACTCTTTTCTTTCTTCCAAATAATTTTGTAATCCTCTGTTTCGTAATTCACAGGCAGGGCATTCGCCGCAACCTTTTCCTTTAATTCCGTTGTAGCAAGTTACGGTTTCGTCTTTAACAATTTCAAATACTCCCAGCTCATCGGCCAATTGCCAGATTTGGGTTTTGTTTTTCCACATTAGCGGCGTATGAATCGAATAGGGGTAGTCCATTGAAAGGTTTAGAGTTTGGTTGAGGGAGACGATAAAATCGTTCCGGCAGTCGGGATAGCCGCTAAAATCGGCTTCTCCTACACCGGTAACCAAATGTTGTATGTTGTGCTCTTTGGCAAATATTGCGGCATAGGTTAGGAAAAGCATATTCCGCCCTTCCACCAGAGTATTGGGTGGTCGTTCGTCTGGTTTTGCCTTTTCCACATTCATTGTGGTATCTGTTAGCGAATTTACAGTAAGTTGCGATAACAAATCCATGTTAAATACATGAAGTGGAACTTCTGCTTTACCGGCAATTATTCGCGCTGCATCTAACTCTACACGGTGCCGCTGACCATAATCAAAAGCCACTGCATAAACTGCTGCGAAATTCTTTTTTGCCCAGAACAGACAAGTGGTGGAATCTTGCCCGCCAGAAAATACAACAAGCGCTTTTTCTTTTTTCATTATTGTTTTATTAGTATCAAGAACCTGTAACCTGAGTCTTGCAACCCAAACATTAAATCTGTTTTAAGCGGAATGGATTGTACGAAACTGCGTGGTCGAATGTATCGATGCCTTCCAACTTTTTTACTTTGTTAACCACCAAAATGGTTATGGGAAGTACAGCAATTTCGTAAACTGTTTTTATGAGTGCTTGTGTGCCAATCATAATCAATAACACTTTAAACGGGAAGATTCCGGCAAAAGCGATGGTGATAAAGATTAACGAATCGGCGCCTTCGCCAACCAGAGTTGAAAGAATAGCTCTAACAGAGAATCCTTTTCCTTTGGTTAGTACTTTAAACTTGCTCATTACATAAGCATTCAGGAACGAGCCCAGCAAATATGCCAACATACTTGCACCAACAATTCGGGGAGTGCTTCCCAGAACAGTAGCAAAGGCATCTTGTCCTTGCCAGAATGGAGCAGAAGTAACAGCAATTCCCAAACTAAAAAAGAGAACAGCCAACACATTTACACCAAAACCGGCCCAAATAATAAGTCTGGTTTTTTGAAAACCCCAAACTTCAACAAGCACATCGTTAATAATGTAGGTCAGCGGGAAAATAAGTACTCCTGCCGGTGCCGACCACGAGCCGACCATCATAATTTTGGATGCAAGGATGTTGGAAATTAAAAGACAGGTCGCGAATAATATGCCCGTCAGCATAAACAGAACAGAAACTTTGTTTTTCATCACTCTTGTTTTTTACGTGGTTATCAAGAACACGTGGTTAATAATGCCGCAAAGGTAAAATTTTTTGTAAAAATGAGCGATATTTTATGCAAACTCAAATTTTTGTTAATTGCCCGGAAGATTTAGCTTCTGGGGGCTGGTTGCTGTCTCCTTTTTCGGTCTTCTTTGCCTTCACCTCTATCTTCGCCTTTACCTCTGTCCTTTATTTCATTTCTCCGATAAAGTTTTTGAGCCATTCATTAGTAACACTTTTAGGGCGAATTATTGGCTGATTTAACCCACGGGCAATTGTGTTCTGGGCACAAAATCCCAGCGTACGCGAGATCCCAAACATTACAGTATAGAAATCAAAATGATCCATACCATAATGATAAAGCAAGGTACCAGAAATGGCATCGACGTTGGGCCAAGGATTGGTTATTTTACCACCTTTATACGTTTTAAGTATTTCGGGTACAACGGCAAATAGATTCTTTACCGTTTGAAAATAGAGCGAATCGCTGCAATGTTTATCTCCAAATTCTGAAAAAGCAGTAAAACGCGGATCGGTTACCCGAAGTACAGCATGTCCGTAACCCGGAATTATATTCCCTGAATTCAGAACTTCAAGCACATATTTATGTAATTCCTTTTGAGAAGGAGTATTCCCCAGCTTTTTATGAATTCGTTTTATAAACCGGAGGCACTCCTGATTGGCCAATCCGTGCAAGGGCCCGGCCAACCCATTAAGTCCGGCCGAAGTAGCGTAATATATATTCGACAAAGCGGAGTTTACGACCCGCGCCGTAAAAGCACTAACATTGCCTCCTTCGTGATCGCAATGAAGAACCAGATACAAGCGTACTAAATCGGCAAACGATTTGTGTGTGGTGTTTATGCCCAGCATGTTTGCTAAATTACCACTCCAGTCCAAAGAATCATCGTGAGCAATTAATTCATTATCGAGGAAATGAATTCGGTAAATACCCGCTGCCAGTGCCGGTAGTTTGGCAATTAGATTTAATGAATCTTCCAGGGTATATTCCCAATATTCCGATTTTTTAAGGCCAGATTCGTATTTCTCTTTAAAAACCGAAAGTCCTTCCATGGCTAAAATCCCAAGATTAAACATCGTCATTGGGTGCATTTCTTTGGGAAGATCGCGCATAAATGTCCAAAGATATTGCGGGATTTCTGCCCGTTGGTTTAGTTCGTCTTTTAATTCCTCCAACTCTTCTTTGTTTGGGAATGTGCCAGTACAGAGTAGGTAAAAAACCTCTTCCGGCAGTTTTTCTGAAAACTCGGGAATTTCTCGGCCGCTAATAAATAGTCCTTTGTATGGGTCTACAAATGAAGTATTACAAACCATAGACTTTAACCCTCTCATTCCTCCCATCAGGTGTTTTATTGTGACATCACCTAATACTTTGTCAGAATGGTTTTCATAAATATGAGTAATCTCTTTGCACAGATATTCAATTCGCTGTTTTACTTTTGCCTTTAAAAGTTTCATGGCTATTTAATTTAAATGAATCGTAAATAGAAAAAATTATTTATACCAATTAGTTCTTCTCGATTTACCGCGATGATTTTGATATAAAAAAGTATTTGTTTCGATATCTCGCAGATAGAGAGAAGGTGAGATGTGATCTATTCAACGCTTTGAACGATTTTCAGAAGAAAAGGATTGTAACAGGTGTCAAATTAACAGGCACGTTATAGTGCTTGTTACAAGCAACGAAATAATAATTTGACACCTGTAGAGAAAATTGGAGTACTATCCGGAATTTTTCTCTGTAGAGTCAGATGCAAGCGAATACGGGTTTAGCTGTGGCCTTCATATTTAAATGAAACTTTAACCTTTGCCCTGTAATACTCAACTTTTCCATCTTTAATGTGCATGTCCAGCAAAGAGACTTCGGCAATTCGCAAGTCGCGAACCGATTCAGAAGCACGAACAACAGCATTTTCTGCTGCTTTCTCCCACGATTCGCTGCTGGTACCAACCAATTCAATAATTTTGTAAACACTGTCTCGCATAACTACCTCCTTTTTTATGGTCAATTAATACTGAATTCCAGTTATTTACTCATACCAGCAAATCTTACAAATGGTTTCAATTTTTACCGTGAATCCGGCTGGTATTGCATTAAAACCAATTAAACATTAAAATGAGCGATAAGATTGAGTTTCGGAAGTAAAATTTTAATTCGTTCTGAAAAACTATTCTGTAATCTATCCCCGTTTTTCTGAAACCCAAACAACGTGACAACCTCTCAGCAATTACGACTGGAAAGAAACAGTTCTAATTCTTCGTTTGTATATATGTTGGAATAAGCAACCTTACCACTCAAAACACTAGTGTAACTTTGCTAATTGATATAAAACTTCTTGCAACAAGCCAACGATAGAAACCCCTTTGAGAAAACAATTTTTATTCGCCACAAAAACAGGGAACACATTTAAGGAGATCCCTTATTTCAACAGAAACCGATAAACATTTTACGAATTAGATTTTGCCAATTTTTCTACATCAATAAAAACCCGAAAAAAATTGCCGCCCCAAACCTTAATAATCTCCTCTTCGGTATATCCGCGGTTTAGCATTTCTTTGGTGATATTTGGCATTTCGCTAACATCGGCACAACCGTCAATTCCTCCGCCGCCATCAAAATCACTACCAATTCCAACATAGTCGATTCCAACCAAATTTTTCACATAATCGATATGATCTACACAATCGGCAACTGTAGGTAATTTTCTGGGATATTTTTTACTCAAATTACGCCATTCGGTACGTAACTCCTTTTTCTCCTCATCTGTCATTGAATCGAATTTAGTATCCCAAACTACACTTAGTTCTTTTCTTTTTTGATAGTGTACGGTTGTCGTATCAGGATCTTTGATGTAAGAATCTAAAAGGCAAATTTGAATTACTCCACCGTTTTCCGCCAGTGCTTTAATCATTTCATCGGTCATGTTTCGGTTGTGGTGTGCAATAGATCGTACACTTGAATGTGAAGCAAAAACCGGAGTTTTACTTCGTTTTATCACGTCAAAAAACGATTGATCCGAAATGTGCGAAACATCGATTAGCACGCCCAGATTATTCATCTCTTTTACCACTTTTTTGCCAAATTTGCTCAACCCATTATGTTCAGCTCCTTTTTTGTCTGTTGATGAATCGCAAATATCGTTGTTCGAAGAGTGGCAAAGTGTAATGTAACGCACCCCACGCTTATAAAATTCCGATACTCTTTTAATATCTGTCCCAATTGGAAAACCATTTTCCATTCCAATATAAATGGCTCGTTTCCCGGTCTTTTCTATTCGCGTAGCATCCCCGGAAGTTTTAGCAACTTCTGCCACATCACTGTATTTATCGCAAGCTTTATAAACAGCATCAATCATATCATTTGCCATCGTATAAGCCTTTTCGGTATTCTCTGCCGTACGCTCATGCTGACCGGTAAAAGCTGCAAAAAACATAGCATCCAAACCACCGTCTTTCATTCTCGGAAAATCAACACGACTTTCAGGAGTAGTATTTCTGGCTCCCACATCAAACCTATCGTCCAGCATTGACATTGGAGTATCACAATGCGTATCAACCGTTAACGCCTTTTCGTGAATCTCTTTTACCCTTTTTTCAGGCACTTCCCCAAATACCGACGTTGCCCATACCAGTCCCCCAACTAACATAAACATAGAAACAGTTTTTATCATAATTGCATTTTTTTGAAGCTACAAGTATAACAAAACTGTTTGGTAAACAAATGTTTCAAAAATATATTTATGCTGTACTACCAGATATATACTCAAACCAAATAGCTTTTCGGTTTTTATACTTGTTCTTTTTATCCACACCTTCATTAAAAAACTTTGTAGTAACCTGTTACAACGCAGTTTTTT
>JABMPI010000679.1 GCA_013203755.1 Bacteroidota bacterium | reverse complement strand
GGATAAGTCCTGACGGTAAATTTTCCGCAGAAAACTGCATGGGCCGGTTGCCGGTTGCCGCGATGGTGTATAAAAAGGGATTTCCGGGTGTCGCACCAAATCGTTTTGCTGAGTTAATCTTTGGTTCCGGCTTCGGAGCAGGTGTTAATATGTATTTCTCATCTGCAATCGTGACATATCCGGGCATCGCGCTGCCAACCATTTCAATTTTAGCGTTTGCCCAGTTGACATAGGTTCTTTTGTTGCCCACTCCACCAACCGGATCGGTAACCAGCAAACCCAACTGTTTTATTCCTGTCAGGTCAATATCAACCGGAACAGGAGCATCGCCAATACGCATTTCAGGACTTTCGAAAAGCACTTTTTCATCACCCACAACAAAGAATGTCAGAGGAATGTCTTTATTCCCTGAATCGTCAGGCCCGACTTCGGCTGAAAAATGTTTTGCCTTTCCATCAAGCGAAAAAGCCAGAACACAGGGTGTTATTGCTCCAAGTCCTCTGGAATACGATTTGCCGGAGATGCGAATGGTATCTTTCCCATAACTTATTTTTGCATTAACAGGACGAATACCTTCAGAAAAAGTCTGGATGGGCAGGTCGTCCAGCCATACCGAATTCGTCTTTTGTGAACAGGCCCCTGCAATGATTACCAGAATTATAAGGGCTATTAAATTTGATTTCATTTTCATTGTTGTCTATTTCTTTGGAAACATCCGGAGCATTACCACTCCATGATGCCTTATTTCCGTTTTGAAAGAACCTTCGAATTCTCCTAAATCTTTTTGCCGCCACACATCGCGCAACTGCCATTTGCCGGGTAAATCAACTTTCGCAAAATCAAAGGCAAATTGTTTTGCCGGTTCATTGCCCCAGTGAAAGTAAGATTGTGGTGTTTTTCCAAAATCATCCACATTAAATAAGCCAACAGCAAATGAGCCATCTTCCATTGGCTTCACCCAAATCTGCACTCCATTTTCTTCAGCAAGTAACCGACCGGGTTTTCCCAGCGGATCCTGGTTCACTTCAATTACTTCGTCGTTAGTTAGCAAATTCAGGGTAAAATCATCCAGTTGTTCAATGGGGCAGCCAATTAGTAATGGTGCGGCCAGCAAACTAAATAAGCTGACATGGCTGTATTGCTCGTCGGGGGTCAGACGGGTTGGATGCAGTTCGGTGCCCGTGGTTACATTTCCCAAAATCAACATATCGGGGTCGTTCCAATGACCCGGCCCACCAAAGGGAGCCCCCTTATCGATGGTATATGCACAAGTATAAAGGCTCAGCCAGCTGTCGCGAATGTCAGGCCCGGTGCGCCATGTATTGCAAATACGTGCCCAATCTTCAGCTTTGTTAAATGGTGCAGAATTCGATATGCTAAACAGAATATCCCTTCCCGAATTTTTTAGCGCTTCCGACATTCTTTCTGCGGAATTCAATTCAATTCGCCAGTCGTACTTCAGATAATCAACTCCCCATTCCGCCATTTGCAGGGCATCTTCTTTTTCAAACCGGTATTTTCCGATATAGCGATAAGCTCTTTTATTATTTTTTATTGAGTTGGGATATTCGCCATTTTCAAAATCCGAAGAGGCGCCAGCATAGCCAGCATAGCTTGAAATCCATGGGGTTGAGTAAACACCCAGTTTTAAACCCATCCCGTGAATATCATCAATCATTTCCTTAAACTTTGGAAATTTATCGTTTGCCTGAAGAGCGTTTAGTTTTCCACCCCGTTGCCCTTGCCAGCAATCATCGATGTTGATGTATGTCCACCCATGATTATTCAAACCTTTGTTAACCATTGCATTTGCCGATGCAATAACTTTCCCGCCATCGATATTTTTAGCCCATGAATTCCAACCGTTCCAACCGATGGGTGGCGTAAGTGCAATGGTGTCGCCAATCACAATTTTCAACGGTTTAGCTGATTCTCCCAAAGCATTTTTTGCCTGAAGCATTACCTGATATGTACCTCTTTTCTCCACTTTTCCAGTAATGATTCCTGTTTGGGAATCCAACATCAGTCCTTTCGGCAGATTGCTTGCTGAAAACTGAATGGGACGTTCGCCTGTTGCGGCAATGGTGTACAAAAAAGGGTTTCCCGGAGTGGCTCCGAATATTTTTGCAGAATTGATTCTGGGTGTTTTTGCCGGAGGCGGTGTTAAAATATATTTTTCGTCGCTATTGGGAATATTTTGAGGCATATTTTCACCCAACATCACCAGTTGTGCATCGGCCCAGTTCGAATAGGTTCTGCTATAACTTCCCTCTTCCACATTGACTTTAGCTAAAAGTCCAAGACGTTGAATCCCTGAAAGATTTACCTTTACTTTTTCTGGCTTATCACCAACTTTCATTTCACCGCTTTCGAAGAGGATTTTTTCGTCGCCAAGTACATAAAACTTTACGTGCATCTGATTATTTGCCTTATCGTCGGCACCAACCACAGCTGAAAATTCTTTGGCATTTCCGTTCAGCAAAAAGGAAAGAACGCTCACATTGTGCACACCAACTCCCCGTTCGAAATACTGGCCAGCCAACCGGATTGAAGCTCCACCACCGCTTTTTTTAGCCTGAACCGAAGGAATCCCTTCAGAAAAGGTTTGGATTTTCAAAGAGTCCAGCCATACTTTTGTTGTTTTTTGATTACAAGCTGTAAACACCAAACTCCACATCAAAAAGCAAAGTAAAATTGAATTTCTTATCATGATTTTATTTTTATTTACCATTCACTTTATCTTCAATCATTTTCAACACTGCTTCATCGCTCCATTCCTGACAATGACCGGCCATGGGAGTAAATGATATTTTGGCATCCGACTTCGGATTTTCTGTTTTGTCGAGGTACATTTTTAAAAAGCGAGTGGCGACATTTGAATAAAGTCCATCCATATCGCCCGTCCAAATCCAGATTTTACCCTGAAGTTTTGGCCCGAGTGTCGCCCAGTTTTTTTCAAGTACTTTCTTCAAATCATATTTTTCCCATTGTTTTGCAATCGTGTGGTCAATTTTTCCGGTAACAGGATCGAACATTAATGTTGGCAGTCCATCGCTCCCTTTTGGGCCGAACACGGCATTATAGGCCCCAAACTGACCTCCTGAAATACGGTAATCGCCAGTCCTGCTCACCAGATTTTCATTGGCAATCCAGTCCTTCATTGATAATTTAGGCTCACCATAAATGGTTCTTTTTCCGGGCTGCAGGTACCCGAATTTGTTGTAAAAAATGGTCGAGTCTTCGTAAATATTAATCAGTCCGTAATGCTCAAAATTAACGGGATCGGGACTGTACGACCAGGTACCATCAAAAAAATCGGGATAAAAAATCTGTAACCCCAACGACACCCAACCCCCAGTTGAATAACCGGTAAGGAACCGCATTTTAGATTCAGGTTTGTAACCTACCTGTTTTTCAATTGCCGGAATTAACTCTTCAGTCAATGCTTTTCCGCAAGGCCCGTTATTTTCGGAATCCACCTGGTAGGTGTCGCCATAAGGTCCCTGCGAATCGAGAAAAACATAGATGATTTGCGGAGCATCTTTCGATGCGCGCTGTTCAATAAACTCCTTGTCGTTCAATAACCTGTTTACCGCATCGTACCGCCCATTCAGCCCGGGAGCCCGGTAACAAATCGGATAAGTTTTATCCGTATTATCGAAGTATCCGGTAGGAAGCAAAACCGAAGCTCTTAAATAGCGGGGATGTCCTGAGAATTCAGAAAGAAACTTACTTTGTATTACAACAGTTTTTATAAATTTATCGTTAGTTATCTCCCGGTCAGGAATCATTTTATCAAGTACAAGCCTAATATTGGACCCGGAATTTATGACCAAAGAATCGCCCTCACTGATTAAATTTCCCGGAACATTTTCATTGCCATCGTCTATATTTTGCTTATAAACAACCTGACAGTAATATTTTCCGGAAACCTGCTCCGATAATTTATCCAACCCACTGGTTAAAACATCTTTGTTTCGTGTATCCAAGATAAACGATTGTGTTGGATCCCAGTTTTCAGGAGTTACACCAATGGTAATTTCAGCCCGATTCCGGGGCTCCCGATCACTTTGCCATTTCAAATGCAACAACAACCTTCCCCCCTCTTGAAAGGATTGTTTCATTTCAGGGGAAACCGAGATGGTAGCTTTTATAAAGGGGATTTCCTGGGCGACCGTTGGCATGGAGGGATTCAGGATAGATATTGCATTGGACACATCGCCTTTTTCATTCCGGTAAAAAAGTGCTTCTGCCAACCTCATTATATTTCGTGTCCCGGCATGATCGTTAAGAATTTCAGGAATGGTAGAGCCATTTGGGAATTCATCTTCAACAAATTCATCGAAAATCGATTTTTGATACGCAGATGTTTTGTAGGTACAACTTTTTGTGTAAAGTTCTCCATCTTTAAGGTCAGTGGAATTATCTCCATTTTGAGAAAAAACAGATAGTGAACTCAAAAAAAACAATCCTGCAATAGCTAATTTAATTTGCAACATTTTACTTTTTATATTTTCCCAAAAGGGATTTAGTTATTTACTATCGGTTTGTAATCAACTCCACGCCTTTAATTCCTGAATTCTTCCCATAAGCAGGAACAGTAGTAATTTTCTTCCAGTCAACCGTAAGATTATTTATTTCAACCCCGGAAACATCTTTTACAACTAGTTGTGAAGTTTTTGTGGGTGAAGTAATATTACCTCCTTCAATTTTTAAATTCTTTACATCGTCAAAAACATAAGCCGGTCTAAAGTCTTCTTTTCTTACATTCACACGAACATTTTTCATTTCCAGGCCATCTACATGTCGAACATAAAAGCCCCACGAAGGAAGTTCCCCAAACATGCTAAACTCAGGATATTGGGCTTCTTTTTCAGGAACAGATTGCAAATTCCAAAGCGAAACATTAGCGTAACCTTTGTTTGCCCTTCCCGGGTAGGAGATTTCAATATTTTCCAAGGTAACATTCTCGACATTATGTCCGGGCAGCCCGGAAATTGAAGCTGGAAATGGATTATGAAAAAATGGCAATTCGGGACCTCGTATTGTATAACTTATATCGGGGGCTCCAAACGGAATATCGACAACCATATTTTTAATGGCGATATTTCTGACTCTTCCAACTTTCCCTTCCGTATTTCGATGCCCCAGTTTTATAAAAATAGCATTGCCGGTATTTGTCGCAACAATATTCGTTGCAGTAATATTTTCGATGGTTCCACCATCCACAGCTTCAAAAGCCAGTGCTGAGCGGAAAGTATCGTAAATCTTAATGTTTTCGATGGTTACATTTTTAAACCCACCGGCCGATGCGGTACCAAATTTAATGGCGCTGGCACTGGATCGGATTATATTATTTGCAATATAAATTTCATTACAAAATGAATTTGAGTCGTTTGATTTCAAACAGATTCCGTCATCTGCCGCATTCACATTGCAGTTCGTGATTCGTACATTTTGACAATCTTCCAAATCTATTCCATCGTTATTCCAAAAAGCATCACTATCAACTCTGACCTGATCTATTTCCAACTCAACACATTTATCCAAGCGTAAAACCCAATCAGCGGCATTCAAAGCATTTATACCAATAATTTTAATATTCTTACAGTCATTAATTTTCATCAAATTGGGGCGGCCTCCCGGACGCATTCGCCTGTAATTGTAATTTGGATCTACTTTTATCCCCCGGTGGTGTAAACTATCAATATTTAAAGCCAATTCCTGTCCTTGCCCATCAATAGTACCTTCTCCTGAAACCGTTATGTTTTCCTGTCCCCGGGAAATAATCAATGCATTGTCTCCTTCAATCGTGTAATAATCGTTAATATTGGTACTTCCTAAAAGAATTGCACCTCTTTGAAGATGTAACTCTACTTTGCTTGTCAAATTAATTGTTCCGCTTAAAAATATACCTGAAGGAATAATGACTTTGCCACCGCCAGCATCATGTGCCTTTTCGATGGCAGATTGTATGGCTTTTGTGTTTAGCGATATACCATCAGGGACGGCACCAAAATCTGTTATCAGATAATCTTGTGCCGTACTCGTTATTGAACAGGTCAATAGCAATATAAAAGTTAAGGTGATTTTAAATTTTTTCATATGTTTATGGCTAAATATTATTTTGAGGTTCTATGATTACATTATTAATCTTTTAATTCCATCTTTCAGCAAAGTGACATGAAAATTTAAAAGTAATCCAAGTTTATAATTCCCCAGTTTTAAATATGTTAATACCTGGGCTGTATGAATATCATTTAACTCCTCAACAGTTTTTATCTCAACAACTACGCTTTCTTCAACAAGTAAATCTATTCTATATCCATGATCCAATTTTACTTCTTTGTATATAATCGGCATTGGTTTTTCTTTTTGCACTTTTAAACCAGCTTGTATTAACTCATAATACAGACATTCCTGGTAAGCCGATTCTAATAATCCTAGGCCTAATTGTTTGTGTACTTCTATTGCACAACCAATAATAATTTTTGAAATCTCATTTTCATTCATAACTTTTGTTTTTGCTTTGTGAAACTTAGCGTATTCTCTGTGTAACTTTGTGTAATAATTATTTCACAGAGCTACGCAAAGAAGCACAGAGTTACTCAAAGCTATTAAATCTCAAAATTCTACCCAATACCTCCAAACAGTATTTAACCCTGTTATAATTGTTTGTTTTTATTTGTAACACATCGTAATCGTTTCAAACTATTCCTTCTCTTCGTCCCCTCTTGCATTTACATCTTCTTTTACCATCTTTGGAAATACTTCTCTGAATGTGGCAAACAGCTTTTTTTGTTCTGAATTCAAATCGTTTTCAGCAAGAGCATTTTTCTCCATCGGGTCGTTTATTTTATTGTATATTTCACCACTTTCATACAACTTCCATTGGCTATTATGTACAAACCTTTTCTTTTCAAATTTTGATTTTCCGGGATCAAAATGGCAGAAAAGATACTCATGAGCCGTATATTTTTCACCCGTCATTTGTGGTAAAAAGCTAATCCCATCGGTAACAAAAGTTTCGTTTAACTCAATTCCTGCAACATCGCAAAAGGTGGGTAAGAAATCGGAAAAATCTATCAGGTTATTATTTATCTGACCCGGCTGAATTTTACCATCCCAGCATGCAACAAACGGCACATGAATTCCAAATTCGTTGGTAGCACCTTTGTCGCCTTCTACCCTAAGATCGCCCATTTGTGAGAATACACCATGATTGGTTCCATTGTCGCCAACAAACAGGATTAAGGTGTTCTCGTTAATTCCAAGCTCGTGTGTTTTATCGATAATTTGCCCTACAATTTTGTCCATATACTCCACTTCATCTTTGAAATATTTTACATCTGATTTTGTGCTATGCGCATTTCCGCTGCCGGGGATAAAAAACTCCTCGTAATTATCAGAGTCAGGTGTTGGTACAAATGGCCGGTGTGTTAATGCCATTGGATAGTAAACCAAAAAAGGCCCATTTTTTTTACGATCCATAAAATCCATGAGAAAATTGGTAAATAGCTGCGGCCCATACTCACTGTTGTTGTATTTTTTCATTACACCATTCTCCAAAACACGTGGATTTTTATAGCGCTCGTTGTAGCTGGTAAAAGTTAGTTGCCACAATAGGTATTCATCGAAACCGGCTTTATATGGTGCATATTCATCGCCTTTCAATTGCCATTTACCCGCAATACAAGTTGAATACCCATGTGATTTTAAAATATGTGCAAACGTAGTTTCATTCTGATTCAAATATCCCCAACGTTCGTAATTCCTGAAGTTCGATTTGCCGGTCATTATTTTTACACGCGACGGCGTACACAAAGGTTGCGAATAGCATTTTTCAAATTTCACACCTTCATCTGCCATCTTATCAATTCGGGGAGTTTTATAGTTGGTGTTACCATAACAACCAATGGTTTCGAAACCCAAATCGTCGGCCATTATTAGAATGATGTTTGGTTTTCTCTGATTTTTCTGCGCATTTACTGTTAACGATATTACCAGTAAAATTATGCCTGTTAACATATAATTGCCTAAAGTTCTTAATCTCATTTTATAAAGTATTTCTCTTTTTGAATACATTTATTTCTGCATCTGTCGTTCTATGTCATTCAGTTCAACGAAAGAATTATTCCCCCGACATTGACGGTGGAAGCAATTTTGGATAGCTCCCCCAGTTTTTGGCAGGTTTGTCTCCCATGTTTAAAATCAACTTTCCTCCATCTACCAGTACTTTATGTAGAAACCAGGATTTATTGAGTGTATTCCCATTTAAGGAAGCAGACTGAATATATCGGTTCTCCGAAGAATTATTTTTTGTTTCAATTATAAATTTTTCACCTCCATAGAAATCCTTGTTCAGATGGATGGTAATCTTATCAAAAATTGGGCTGCCTATCTCGTATATAGGATCAATTGCTGCCCCACCCCGCATTTCAAATAATCCGATTTTTAGTAAAACAGCCAACGACCCCATTAAACCTTGATCTTCGTCACCGTTATAACCATTTTGAGGATCTAGGTGGCTGTATATTCTTTCCGTGACTTCACGGGTCCAGTACTGAGTAAGCCAGGGCTGCCCAGTATAATTAAAAATAAAACCAACTTGCATCGATGGTTGATTGCCATAATTGAGGTAAGTATTGTGACGTGCTTTTTCAACGAATTTATCTGATTTAAACCCTTTGGAAATAAAATTGTGCACATCGGCAATATGAAACTGCTGATTTAATTTTCGCGCCGCTTTTTCGGTTCCTCCCATTAGAGTAAATAAACCATTCATATCATGCGGAACAAACCAGGTTGACTGGGCTGCTGTACTTCCCACAAAACCATGATGGCTTAGTATGGGATCAAAAGGTTCTATCCAATTGCCATCCAATTGCCGGGGTCTCATCCATCCAGCGTTTTCATTCCAAACATTTTTATAGTTTCCTGCCCTTTTCGTAAACATTTGAAAATCGTCATCTTTGCCAAGAGCCTTTGCCATTTGCGCGAGGCACCAATCCTGATAAGCATACTCCAAAGTTTGCCCTGCCCCTTCGTTGTGATAACCATTTCTCCCTTCGGGCAAGGGATAAGGGACATAACCCTTTTCGATGTAATACTTTAATCCGCCCCCCAGATTTGTTTTATGTTCGTAACCTGCTTTTTCCATAATTCCTCCGGGAAGGGCATTTTTACGCATTCCTTCATAAGCTTTTTCAACATCGAAACCACGAATCCCTTTCATGTAAGCACTTACAATGAAAGGCGTTGACGATGCCCCCGTCATTACATAGGTGTAATTTCCTCCGGACGGGCCGCGTGGAATAAGTCCTCCGTCATTGTACATCATCAACATTGAATTCACAAAGTCTTCGGTAACTTCGGGATAAACCAGGTGCCAAAGTGTATTAATAGTCCACTGTGCTCCCCAAAAACCATCGAAATTATGATGATTGAACTTTGGCCTGCCGTTTTCATCCAGAGGAATTTGTCTGGTCCGTGACTTTTCGCCAGTCATATCGCAATACTGCCCGTTAAAATCGCTGATAATTCGCCGTCCCTGCAAGGCATGCCACAAGTCGGTGTAAAAGCGGGATTGCTCCTTCTCCGTTCCTCCTTCAATTTCTATCCGGCTTAACCAGTTGTTCCATTCATTAAAAGACTCTTGTGCCACTTTATCAAAATCCCAATGATTTATTTCGGCTTCCATGTTCAGGCGGGCCTGGTCGGTGCTGACATAGGAAATGCCCACTTTCATTTGAATGGTTTGCTTTTCATTTCCCAGAAAGTTTACATAAACTCCTCCATCGCTGCCATCGTATTCTTTTTTGGTTCCCAACAATTTTGAATCTTGCCAGGCCTGCATATTTTCGAATGGAGTATCGAAGCTGATTACATAATAAATAGATGTAGGTTTTGGCCTTCTCTGGGTTGCCTCCATTAATGTGTAACCGGCAATTTCGTTGTTACCAATCTGTTTTGCATATCCACTTTCAGTTCCGCTGGGGCCAAGCATGGTTCCCAGGTCGAGCAATAAATATTTTTCCTTACCGGCAGGATACGAATAACGATGGAAACCCACCCGGATTGTTGAAGTGAGTTCAGCTTTAATTCCATAGGTTTCCAACTCAACCGAATGATATCCTGCACGAATAACTTCCGTTTCGTGTGAGTATGCCGAGCCATAATTTTGGGTTCCTAAATGGCCATTAAATTCACCTGTTGTTGGCAAAACAGGTACTCCGGATAGTTGCCAGGCGTGAATGTGGCTAAAGAAATTAATAGTATCCTGATTATACCGGTAACCGGAATCCCATGTTCCACCAACGCCCATGTCGGGGCTGAGGTTTACCATTCCAAAAGGGCGGGTTGCCGACGAGAAATAAAACCAACGCGAGTTGGCTGCATCAAGCAGTGGATAAACTAATTCGGCAGGTTGTTTCTTTTCTTTACTATGAAGAATTGTGAATCCGGAAATTACCAGCAACCAGGTTAAGATAAGGTATTTTAATTGTTTCATTAGTTGGTTTTATATTATTCGGTTTATTGGTGTAGTTTAAGATTTAATCATCACCATTATTGGCTTTAACTCCCAAATCATTTATCAAACGATAATATGCACCATCAATATTTCGAACACCTGTTTCAGCATTTACATGTTGTAGAAAACTATTTAATTTAGCTTCCAACTCTTTTGCAATTTCAGGATGTTTATCTATCAGATTGGTAGTTTCGCCCAAATCTTCTGCAAGAGTGAACAGTTCAACTTTTGGTGTATTTTTATATTTTGATTCTTTCGACCAATACTTTATAAATTTATAATCGCCTTTTCGGATGGCACTGCGTGGCACGCGATGAGAACTCTGATGAAAAATCAAATATTCGCTGTTGCGTTCAACTGTTTCTACTTTTTCATCTAATAGTAAAGGCATTAAACTTCCACCATCAATTGCCTCCGGAAAATTGTTGATGGAACCTGCAATTTCAGTAAACGTGGGTAGAAAGTCTAATCCGGTCACTGGAGTTCGGCTCACCCTATTTGCTTTTATACCGGGGCCGGCAGCCATAAACGGAACGCGCAAACCACCTTCATAAAAAGAATGTTTCCCGTCACGCAGTGGTAAATTCCGGTTGTGCTGAGTTGAATAATAAGCATTCACCAACTCTTTGTTTTCGTCGATTACTGCAATCTGATTTAATGATAATCTTCCGCCATTATCGCCCATCAGAAAGATGTATGTGTTTTCTTCTATCTTTTGTTCTTTTACAAAATCCAAAATCATTCCCACACCTGTATCCAAATCCTTTAGCATAGCAGCAAATTCGGGATTGGTATGCCGCTCGCCAGGCTTTTTATTTTTGAAATACTCGTAAGTTTCTTTTTGTGAAACCAAAGAAAGGTGTGCTGCATAATGCGAAAGCTGAACATAAAAAGGCTTACCCTCGGCTATACTCTCTTTCATAAACTGCTTGGCACGGCTGGTAATTCCGAAAATATCCTTGGCATTTTTATCGTCCCAGTGACCGCTTGGTTTTCCTGCCCTTTTTGCATTCGAAGGATTTTTAATATTATTCTCCTTCATGTATTTATCGGCAGCTTTGGTGTAATCTTTCACATTCAAAAATCCATCTCCAAAAATCTCACCTCCACTATTCGATGTCATTCCATCGTCGTAATCGAAACCTGCATCTTTCGGAACCATGGCGATGTGCCACTTGCCAAAATGAGCTGTTTTATAATCAGGATTGGCTTTTTTAATTGCCCGTGGAATAGTAAGCCAGTCAGATGTTTTTTTATACCAATCGGCATCTTTATTATAAATATGCCGTGCCCCATTTTGACCAAACATCAAACTGTTTCGCGAGGGAGAACAAATTGGATTTGGCGCATAACCTTGTGTAAAAAGGACTCCCGACTCCGCCAACTTATCCATATTTGGTGTTTCAAAGTAATCGCTTTGTGATTCCGGGATATTTGGATCGGCACGATGCGAAGTATGTGTCCACCCCTGATCATCTGTCAAAATAAAAATGATGTTGGGGCTATTTTTTTCTTCTGTTGATGTAGAAGTTGTTTTTCCTGTACAGGAAATAAATGACAGGAAAACTAAAAATGTAAAAGCATTAATGATTGAATTCATTCAAATTGATTTTTAGTCTATTTTTTTATAACTATTATTTACTATAAATCCCAAGTTGGCTTCCTTTCCATTTTCGTTACTGTTTAGATTTCAAATTAGTTTCAATCAAATTCAGCATCTCCATGGTTGGAAATCCGTTATTGGGCCTTCTTTTTGCAGGGTCGTACCAACCTGCCCAATGTTTGTTTTTATCGCCATCCAGACTTCTTTTATACACAATTTTTAAATCTGACCTGGCTTTTTCCAGCAATATTAACGCTTCTTCCAGTTTACTTTTATCTCCGGTTTCTTCAAATGTTTTTTTCAGAAACGCCATTTTATTCAGTGTAATTTCGAAGGTGAGCAAATCCAGGTATAAGTATACCGGTAGCAGGATATAATCATGATAAAATGTGTCGTCAGAATCTATAAATTCCTGCCCTTTTTCTGCCTCTGCCAAAGCCTGTTTTAATATTTCATATCGCTTCTCGATGTGTTGAAAATTACCGGCAACGCGTTCGTATTTGGCCTGAACAGGTGGAGTTCCGGGCCTGCCTGCAGAAATATTACCCAAATAACCAATGGCTTGTTTTATTTCTGACAAATGTTGTACATAACTTATTTTTTCAAACTGCGCTTCGTGCAATTTTTTCATGGATCGAATCGCAAAAACAGCTGCTTTTTCACCAAAATATCTTTCCGTCCATTCCTTGTAAAATACTTCGCCATCGAATGCTTCCGGATTGTTAGCCATTGCAGAAAAAGCTTCTATGTTTAATAAAAATGGTCTGAATTGCTGCCCATTAATTTCCCAGTATTTATTTGCCTGATATTTGTTAACCATCATTTTCATTACTGAATCAATTTTTTCAGGATACGGATCGTGAACCGTGTGGTTTTTCCAGAAACCGGCATGCATGTAGGTTCCAAAATCATAACCTTTTGTTTTTTCCGGCAAACTGCTAAATCCACCCCAGCCATCGTCCGACCACGCGATTATCCAATCGTTTGGCGGTGTAAAATCGTTGTTAAATATTTCCATGCCATCAGCATAGCAAGTGGCCACTTTTATAGCATCAGGATTATAGTAATCAATTAAATCACCGAGCACTTTATACACTTCATTAAAAACCTCGGTTTTATCCTCACCGCACGAACTTTTATACTCCCAGTCCCAAACCTGGTTTCTTGGTCGAAATGAGAAAATATCGGCTTTTACGATGGGTGTTTCCTCAAAATAATATTTCCACGTTTTTATCCATTCCTCTTTATTGTTTTTCCAGCAATCAGCTTTTCCCTGATCCATTGGTTTTATTTTGTATCCCAGCGAAAGATCAATTTCAACCTTCATTCCCATGTCGTGGGCATAATTTATCAAGCTGTCGATGTATGAAAGCCGGACATCGTAATCAGGTCTTAGTTTCTGGTAGGGCTCCCTTTGAAAAAATTCAGGCCTGCCCAGCATATCAAATAAATGAATGGCATTGTATTTAATCCGCACCAATGAATTTATCATTTCAGTATAAGATTCCCAGTCGTATTCGAGCAAAGGAGTTTTCAGGTTAGCCAGTTCATCCACATCGTTTTCGAAATAACAAAGGATGGGTATTTCCGGAGATGCAATAATTTTATTTGAGAAATTATAAGGATCAAAAGATTTATTAAGTTCAGGCAATTTACCTGTCCAGTATTCAAAAGGATCAATTCCCAATACTTTCTGACAATAATCGTAAACAGCATATTGAGCCCCCTGAACATCGGAGCCTGCAAGAACAATTGATTCCTGCCTATTATCAAGTTTTACTTTAGCCCATATCCCTCCCCTGTTTCCAGGAAAATTTTCGGTTAAAATAAGAACCTTACTTTTAATTAATTTACTAATAATACCATTTGACAATGGTGTGCCGACAACAAATACAGTTCCCGTAGGGGGAATTGATTTGTTTGCATCAATAATCGAAACAGTCTTCCCCGAAACAGATTCTAGATCCTTTTTCAGGTGATTTACCGTTGAAATTTCTGCGGTAGAAGCATTATCTCCGGTAATTATATAAACTGAATCCTGCTGTGAACAAGAAAATGTTCCAAAAGAAATACAAAGGAACAATAACAACTTACTTATTGTGTAACTTTTTCCCATTACTTATAAGATTATTGGAACAAGACAGATAAAACACAGACACATGTATGAACCATGTGCCTGTGAAAAATCTAACTAACTAAACTATTACTATAAGAACCAGTCTCCTATTTCAATAAACTGCCGGAAAATTCATTTCTACAGACAGTATATTTATTATAGTGTTTGACTAGTGTCAAGTCAAACTTCAAGTTTCGGGCACGTCATTCCGAACTTGTTTCGGAATCTGCTTCAAATAAAGGGATGCTGAAATAAATTCAGCATGACGTCCTGAAGCAGTATCGTTGACTGACACTAGTATCCATCGTTATTTGCAATTGTTGGATCTGACCTATCAATTTCATGTTGAGGTATTGGACGTAAAAGGTGATGAGTATCCAAACTACCATTATTTTTTGTCCACAAGTTCATCTTCTCAGTACGTTCGATTAATTTACCGGTTCTTTTAAGATCAAACCATCGGTTAAATTCACCCATTAATTCTCTGGCACGTTCATCCAGAATTAAGTCGATAGAAATATTTGCAGATGTAGCTCTATACGACACAGTTTCCATGGAAGTGTGATCTTCCGGATACTTTGCACACATAGGATCAACACCGACTCCAACAGCACGGTCGATCACCTTATTACAATAATTTTCTGCACTACCCAATGCACCACCACTTGCGCCTTTTACAATAGCCTCAGCTGCCATAAGATAAGCCTCAGCAGAGCGAAAAAGTGCAAAATCAAAAGTACCGTAACCATCGCCATATTCAATATTTGGCTCCCAAAATTTCCACATAGATGGTGCTCCGGCTTTCAGTCGTGAAATAGGAGTTCCATTAATTTGATCCTCAAGATTCATAACCGAATAATTTTTCGTACCACCTTGGTCAATTCCTAAATCTGCTCCTGATGCAGGGTTATTCCATGGCCTCCAAAAAGCAACGGTATCGCCCTTCGCATAACTAACTTTAAGGTTTTCATCATCATAAGAGTATGCGTAATCTTGAACATCTATTAAAGCGTAAATTACGTCCAAGAAGTTATGGATATATCGGCTATCCTGTTGCGGATCGAAAAGACGATAAGATGCAATCGTAGGTATGTTTTTATTCAAGTGCCTGTTATAATCAGGTGACCTGCCAGAATTACCAACCAATTCTCCATTACCAGGAAATATTGAATGATAGTGATTGCCAGGTTGCGATGATATCTCATTAGCATTGGTAAGAACATCTTCATTGAATTGAACAGCAAAAACAACTTCACTATTCACAGCATTCTGACCACCTGTATATTGCGTTAAAGGATTTGTGGTTCGTTTTGGAAAAAGTGTGTTGTATTGAGGTACTAGTGGGTATGCGGCAATTACTTTATCCGCCCAACTAAGAGCAGCAGTATAGTCAGCAGCACTTCCGCCAAGAGAATTGTTAAAATTCCATCCTCGTGTTAGATAAACCCGCGACAATAAAAATTGTGCAGCACCTTTTGTAACACGTCCATATTCAGATGGTGTAGCTGGAAGAGCAGCCTCTGCCTCTGTAAGGTCTTTCAAAATCTGAGTGTAAACTTCAGCGGCAGGTATCTTAATTACATTTTTATCAGGAGTTACTGTCTCTATTAAAGGCATTGGAACATCGCCCCATGTTTGAACAAGATAGAAATAACTCAATGCCCTCAGAAATTTAGCTTCTGATACCCGTGCGGCTTTTTTTGCAGGATCACTATATTCTATTCCTTCAGCACGTTCAATAGCCGAATTAGTACGACCAATTTCCTGGTACAAAAGATCCCAGAAAGCTGCTAATTCACCCATCGAAGAATTAAAACGGGCAGCATCATATTGGTCAAATACAGGACCGTCTCCAACAGCTTTATCATTCCAACCACTAGCTTGAAATATGTCTGTTCCGCTTAAAGCAAGCCTATACTGGTTTATAATTTCGCGATATGCAGGATAACATGACTTTACCAAAGCCTCATGTCCGACTTCATCGCTTATGTATGAATCGGCAGTTATATCAGTTACTGATTCCTCAGTTAAGAAATCTTGACATCCCACGCCTATGAATAAAAGCAGAAAGGCCAGGACTAAATTGTATATATTATGTTTTTTCATTGTATTTATTTTTTTTGTTTTACAAATTCCAATTAGAACGAAATATTAGCTCCAAAGATGAAAGTAGTATAAGTTAGGTCATCATTGTATGAGCCAGAGTTAAATTCAGGGTCTAACCACATAATTTTATCTTGTGCAAATAAGAATGGATTATTAGCCTGTACGTACAACCTTACTTTACTTACATTAGCACGGTCAAGCACCGACTTAGGAAGAGAGTACCCTAAAGTAAGGTTAGAGATACGCCAGAAGTTGGCTTCTCTATATTGAATGGCCTCGCGGTATGGATTAGATTTAGCAATTCCAAAATAATCATTCGTTGGATTTGTTTCAGTCCAATAATTCAGGTTCAAACCATTATAACGGTTACCACCCAGATCACCCATTGTACCTTTTAGCATATCATTACGATACATTACCCCTTGACGGGTATACATAAAACAAGAGAAATCCCAGTCTTTATAGTTAACCACATTGTTTATTCCAGCCATCCATTTGGGTAATTCATTTCCAAGAACAACTCTGTCATCTTCACCAGTACCGTTTGAAATTTTGCCATCGTTATTCTGATCTACAACTTTTACAGATCCCGGAACCTGACCATATTTAGCTGCTTCATCTGCTTCATCTAACTGCCAAATACCATCAAACTCATAATAATAATGTGATTTTAGAGACTCGCCAACAAAAAGTTTATTAGAAATATCTCTTTCAACGGTTCCTCCGTAAAGTTCCAATATTTCGTTATGGTTTGTAGAGAAGTTAATATTTGTAGTCCATCTGAAATCTTTCTTTTGAATATTAACTGAGTTCAACGTTACTTCTAATCCCTGATTCAAAATTTTACCAACATTTGCTGTAACCACATTAAATCCAAGAGAAGAAGGCACTGCTACATTCTGGATAAGGTCATTTGTGGTTTTTTTATACAATTCAACATCAGCTCTTAACCTGTTTTTAAAGAATCCCACGTTTATTCCAAGGTTGGTTTCCGTACTATTTTCCCATTTCAAATCAGCGTTCCCAATATTATTAGGAGTATATCCGTAAGCAGCGCTACCATTAAAATCGTAAGGAGTTTGTTTCAAAAATGCTTGTGTACTGTATGGAGGAACAACATCATTACCTACCTCACCATAACTTAATCTAACTTTAAGGTCAGAAAAAACACCCAAATCTTGTATAAACTGCTCATCGCTGGCACGCCATGCAATTGCTGCAGATGGGAAAAATGCCCATTTATTACCTTCAGCAAGTACTGAAGATCCGTCGTAACGTCCTGTTAATGTTAGTAAGTATTTGTCGTTAAAGCTGTAGTTAAAACGTCCCATATAAGACAAAATAGATCGTTCAATCAGCCTACTTTCTACCTTTTTAATTGTTGCTGCTGTATTTAAAGCATACCACACTGAATGGTAAGGTAAATTTTCTACTTGAGTTGCAGCCATTTCAAATCGCTCCTTTAAGGCACTCTGGCCTGCAGTAAGATTAAGTTTATGCAATCCCGATTCAAGTTTATAATTTAAAATATTATCTAGGGTATAAGAATTATTCATATCAAACCTGTTGGTTGCCTTTGGTAATTTATTTACCATTCCCTTAACGTCGGTTCCTCTAAAATCACCTACCCGGTAGTTATATACCGATGCTGATAATGAAGATTTGAATGTTAAACCTTTCATAGGCGTTAATTCAATATAGCCATTACCTAAAAAGTTGGAAGTACGCCCCTCCTGCTTATAGCTACCTTCTCTTAACTCCACTAACGGATTAGTTACCTGAGTGTCTTTTATTCCCATCCACAAAGCATAACCATCAACATCCCTGTCACTTGTCTCTGACGGGTTAGCAAGGTCAGCATAATCTCTGGTTCCTGTTGGTCTGGCACGAAGTGCACTACGTAAGGTTTCACGCGAACCAAAATCCTGAATACTGTAGGTGTAGTAGGAAGTAAAACCAACTTTTACAATATCATTTAATTTACTATCAATGCTTCCTTTTAAATTAAATCGCTCATAACCTGAACCTATTGTATTACCATTTTCACTCAAATAACCAGTTGAAAAATAGTGAGTTGTATTCTCATTTCCTCCAGACAAAGAAACTACATGGCTTGTTTGAGTAGCAGCTTCTGTAACTTCATCCATCCAATTTGTTGATCTTCCAGAGTCAACATTATCCTGCTGAGCAGTTGTCCAAATTATACTTGCATTAGGGTTTTCTGCTAAATAAACATCGTTGTACGCATGGTAAAACTCTTGTGCGTTCATCATGTCTGGCAGGTGAGGATTTTTTACACCTACATATCCATCATACGTTACTTTTGTTTTACCTAACTTCCCTTTTTTGGTAGTAATAATAATTACACCATTTGCACCACGTGCACCATAAATAGCAGTAGCAGAAGCATCTTTTAACACGTCCATGGCTTCAATATCGCTGGGATTAATCGTATTCAACTTTCCTCCCATAACTCCATCAATAACTACAAGTGGTTCACTACTAAAACTAATTGAATGTACACCACGGATATCAATTGTATAATCTGATCCTGGTCGGGAGTTGATTTTTTTAACATTGACCCCGGCAACCATTCCCTGAAGTGCTTCCTCTGCCTTTTTAGGATTAGTCCGAACAATCTCTTCACTTCGAACAGAACCAACAGCACCCGTAATATCGCTCTTCTTTACTGTTCCATAACCAATGGCTACAACTTCTTCGATGCCGATGGTTTCCTGTTCGAGCTTTACATTGTAAGTGGCTGAACTGCCTAGCTCAACCTCCTGGGCAAGCATACCTACAAATGAAAACACGAGAGTTTTAGCTCCAGCAGATACGCTGATAGAGTAATCTCCATCAACATTGCTAACTGTTCCGTTAACAGTTCCCTTTTCAACTACCGTAACTCCTGGAAGTGAAACTCCATCCGGATCGGTTACCGAACCTGTTATGGTTCTTTGCTGTGCCCAACTGGATCCAAAAGAAACCAGCAACACAGCAACACTAAGTGTTAATTTGAAAAAATGTTTCATAAAATAAGATTTTAGAAAAATTAATTGAATTGAATTTCCTTTTTGAGACAAAAAATGTTTTTCAGAAATTTTTGAATCATTCATAAGCAAAGTGTTAATAAATTTTAAGTTATGTCGGGGTAAATGTAAATGAATGTTAAAATTCGGATATGGAAATATCATTCTGATATATGGATATATCATCCAATTGAATTTAAGGGCAATAAAAAAATATGTTTCCTAATTTATAGAATACATGCTGGGAGCAGTTCCAAACTGTTTTTTGAAACATTTACTAAAATACAGGGCATCGTTAAATCCAACCTGGTAGGCAATTTCAGAAATGTTAAGGTTAGATTCCTTAATTAAGAGGGCTGCTTTTTTTAATCGGTGAGTTCGTATGAATTCGTTGGGAGAAAGTCCTGTTATACTTTTTATTTTTCGGTAGAGTTGAGAAGAACTCACTCCGATATTTTTACAAAAACTTTCAATATTAAAACCGGTATTATCAATATTTTTTTCTAGTAAATCGATAATATGTTGCATAAAATCCTCATCGATTTTCGAGATGGTTAATACTTTTGCTGAAACGTGAATATTTTTACTGAAACCCTTTTTTGCTTTTTCAATGTTATCGAGAATATTGCTAACCCTGATTTTCAATAATTCTGGTT
>JABMPI010000678.1 GCA_013203755.1 Bacteroidota bacterium | reverse complement strand
ATTAAATTAAAGAGTAAATTAGGCGTAGTTATTTTTATTCACAACAAAGCAAAAAACTTCGTTGTAACAGATTACTATAAAGTTTTTTAATAAAGGTGTGGATAAAAAGAACAAGTATAAAAACTGAAAAGCTATTTGGTTTGAGTATATACAGGAATGGAATATTTGAAATGCCTTTTGGAGGAAAAAGGGAAGGAGCAGCATCAATGAACAGAAATTATAAATTTCATAATTCGGATTGAGTTGATTGTTACTGATTTTTAAATCAGTTTTTTTGAAGAGTATTTTAAATGTTTTTGTCCTCCATGTTAAACCTTTTGGAGTCTGTTCTACCTCTTAATTTTTGTAACATTGGATTTTACAAACCCATAATGTATAAACCCATTTTTAAATCATGGATAGAAAGGAATATTTATCAAAACTTATTGTTTCGTGTCCGATGGAAAATCTCTGTTCCTCGTGTTCGATCGATAAATTCAGAAAAGCCTCTTTAGTAGACTTGATAAAGCTTTTGAATAATATGTTGGATGAGGAGGTGTTGCTTGTAACTCAGCAACATGTAAAATGTTTAAAAAGTAGACAGAAAGATATTGAGGCGAATAGTATACTTATTCCTCAAACTGTTATGACCTTGTAATAACAGGAATAGTTGGTTTAGGATTGCAGATAAGGTATTTGTATCGTTGTTAGCAAAATGCGATAGCGTTAAACTATCTACATGGGAACCAATAAGAGAAGATGAAATTGAGATTTGGATCTAATTTTTGCGCCATGCTTTACAGGCTGTGTGAAAACATCATTTTGTATGACTAACTCCGGCATTTATGCCGAAGATCAGACATACAGCAACGCGACGGACTTTAGTTTAATATTCTCATATTAATGGCTAAAGTCCTTTTTTCCTGGACACTCAATTCTCTGGCATAAATGCCAGGGTTAGTCAAAAACCTTCATTTTCACACAGGTTGTTTCGCTTGCCGATAGTATAATGCTGGTTCTATCTCCGCTAATTCTTTTTTGTCCGTTTTGTTTTTTACAAATCGTTTTTCAAATCTTCATAAATCGATTTTGCTCCTGGAATATCCATTTTGGCAGCTTGTTTTATGGAGTTGTAATAGCTAAGTGCATTAATATAACTTTCTCCATCGGCCATCATTCTTGTATTGTCGAGGCCATCTTTTAGTGCCGTTGTCAGTTATTTAAACTCTCCCTCTTATCCTTCTCTTCGCGAAGAGAGGGACGATAATGTGGTAGATATTATTAGAGTAAGTAGTCCTGAAAAATGATGCTTGACTTAAACTCGTGCCTCGGTTGAAATAACAATCAGGCTTTTTGTTTATCTTTCAATTATTTATCTGTATTAGTAATTTTTGTAATGGGTATAATTTCCAAAGTTCTGAATTCCACTTCGGAACCTTCGGCCTGAACGGCAATTTGCCCACTGCTTGCTGTACAATTAAAACCATAATTTACCAGGTCGTCGTTCAACCAAACTTTTATTTCTGCTCCAACACATTCAACTACCATTCGATTCCACTCACCCAAAGGTTTTTCAGAATTGTCGGTTAAATTTACAACCCGGCGTTTCTTACCTTCAACAATGCCCCACTCTTCTTTTGGGCCGCGACGAGTTTCCATATCGGGCACTGTAATATCCTCTACAATGCACCAAAAGTCTCCCGCATTCTCGTGCATCATTTGCACTTCCAACGATTTTGGAAACATCTCGTACAAAGCGCGAGGAGTTGAAGCATGAACCAAAAATCCACAGTTTCCAGGTTCTGCTGCAAACCGGTATTCAATTTCCATGCGGTAATTTTGATGAATGGCATCGGTAATTAAATGTCCACCCGGTGTTCCTAAACTTACCAACATCGAGTCGCGAACAATAAATGGATTTATTGCATTTGGGTTTTTATCCATTTCCGGAACATCCACATGCCATCCCGTTAAATCAACTCTGTTAAACAGGCTTGTAGTTTCAGGTTTATTTGTACAAGCACAAATAAAAATGCTAAAAACCATCAATATTGAAAATAATATTCGTCTCATAACTGTAAATTTTATTCTGAATTTAATTCACAAAAATTTCTTTCATTTTATTAAAAAAGGCTTTTTTTCGTTCAGAGCTAATCCCCCAATTTACCGGAACACTTTGGTAACCTGCATCAAATCCTTCATCTTTCATTCTAAAATCGAAGTAACCCCATGATGCATACGCTTCTGTAGCCGCAACAAAATTATTTTCCGGCTGATCAAAATCAAAATGATCGTCTTCGTTAAAAACAATTGGCATTGGTTTGTACGATGGCAGCGCACGAACTTGTTTCACCATTTCAGTAATTTGTGTAGGTATTTTCACCCCGTTCCCATGTATTAAAACATAATCGGATACTTCTACAACTTTGTCGGGAGGAATTGTATTTCCATTAAAACTGGTGGATACCAACATTCCTGAAGCCCTGCTTTTAATGCGTAAAATAAGTTCGTGAACACGGTCTTGTTTTAGAATGGCATGATCGTATTTGCTGTTATTCGATTCGTTTCCCACTTCAATCATTATATTTTTATACCCTTTTTCTAAAAGCCAATCGATTATTTTATCGCTTGCATTAATTACAGCAGATTCGTTTTTTAAGTTCTGGTCCTGTCCAAAATAGAACAAACCTACAATTGGAATCATCCCAACAGAATCGGCCTTTTTCAATATTTTCTCCAATCTAGCCATGTATTTCGGACGCAACTCTCCATTATCGAAATATGCAGAATTATACCAATTTTTATTTCCATATCCCATTGGGCTGCCACCTTGCATATTTATGGTAAACGCCAAAAGTCCATGTGCATACCAACGATCCATTGCAGCAACAAACTCATTTGTATTTCTATTTGCATCCCATTCTCCGGTATCTGGATATTTCCATCTCGAAGCAGTTTCAGGGTTTAAATCATCAAAAATTCCCTGAACCATTCGCGAGTTGGGTAAAAGTCCTTCAACTGAAATGCCCTTCCATGTTCTGCCCTTAAAAGTTGCTTTTCCGTTAATATAGAATTTCTCTCCCTGGATAGAGACTTTTGTTGCTGGCTTAAAATCGGAGTCTGTACCACAAGCACTCAAAATAAATGCGAGAATTATAACAGCCAGTTTAATTTTCATGGTTTTAAAATTAGATTCAGGACACAAGAATTAAAACACAAGACAAGAAATTAATCTTTCGTCTTTGTGCCAAAATTCCTTTATTATGGACATTGCATAATTTATTTTAATTGTTCTTTCGCCCATTTCAAATATTGCTCCCAGTCATAATCAGTAACATCATGTTTCCCTTCACGAATATGATAAGCCACTGTATTTTGAATTGGCTGATCTAATTCCGGCATTTCATTAGATTGAATACCATCTTTGCCATATAATTTATATACGGGCGATGCATAAAATGCCGATAAAAATTCTCCACGTGGGTCGCTCCATCTATCTTCTACTGCACTGGCAACATAAACTGGCCTGGGAGCGATTAGAGAAATAAGCTGATGTTGGTCGACAGGCAAAGCTCCCTCATTTTTGCTATACATTTTAAAATTCTTGCAAAACCAATGCGGAAAATTATTATTAATTCGCCAAACTGTTTCGCCAAATCTTCTTTTAGAAAGTGCCGCACCGCCGCAACCCGAATTATTAGAAATTACAGCAGCAAATCGTTTATCGGTGGCACCAGCCCACAACGATGTTTTCCCCAGACGAGAATGACCGAATACAATAACCTTCGATTCGTCAACATTACTATCCTGCTCAAAATAATCCATGGAACGACTTAAGCCCCAGGTCCAGGCAGCAATACTTCCCCACTCCTGACTGGCAGGTTGCTGTTGATTTTCTTCATAAAAAAATGGATGAATACCATTGGAAAAATCATCTGTATCCGGATCAACTTCACAATAATAGATAGTTGCTAATCCAAATCCGGCATCAATAATCTTTTCAATTGCCCACCGATTTGTTCGCACACCCCGCGACTGTTCTGTAAGTTGATTATTAATAATTCCAAAAGATGCATTATCGCGAGCCCAGGAATCTGAGATTATTACGTTTACATCTTCGGTAATGGTATGGTTGCCAAAGAAATTGTACCCTACAAAAAGTGGTGCTTTATCTACGTTTTTAGGCAAGTACATTAAAATAGTAAAGTCGAGTGTTAAATCATCTTTTTGAAAAGTAATATCAATCTGTTTGCGTTTTGCTTTTCCATTTACGGCATTGTTGCTTTCTTCAACTACTTCAAACGACGATATTTTCAATTCGCCAGGAACCTCTCCGTAAACGTTTTGAGTAAAAAACTGCAAAAGTTCGGGGCGGCCTTTTTTCTCCCACTGTTTGCTATTACTCACCTTTTTCCCTTTAAAAGTCTTTAATACATCAGGCACATCAAATTTAGGAACTTTGCTTTCATCGTAATTCGCATCGAATTGAGCAAAAGCAAATTGAATAGAAAAGATAAAAACAAATAGTATGGTAAATATTTTCATAATATAGGTTTTAGAGATGGTTTACATTTAACAAATATCGCATTTACAGTTTTAAATACAAAAATTCAAACATTTAAATGATGTACTTATTTTTTAAACGGCTAACATGGTTAATAAAAAAATGGGTTCATCGGTTGGTTTGGTAATACTGCCAAAAAAGAGCTAGGGTTGCGCAGCCCGCCAATCTTTTCTACATGTTATTTAGAAACAAGACCAGTGGTTAGAAAAATGGGGAAAGTATGGGAAGTAACTGTTGGCTTCCGGATTCCGGCAAAATACTATGTTATATACAATTCTATAAGGGTAAAAAAGGGGAGGCATTTGATTAATCAGCTGCCTACTCCTTTTTTAGAACATTGTTTAATTGCACCTAAAACTATACTTGTTTGCTTTCTGAAACAAATTCTAATATGTCTCCCGGTTGGCACTCCAGAATTTCGCAGATGGCTTCAAGCGTTGTAAAACGAATTGCTTTAGCTTTTCCTTTTTTAAGAATGGAAAGATTGGCCATTGTAATTCCAACTCTCTCTGAAAGTTCGGTTAAACTCATTTTTCGCCTTGCCATCATTACATCCAGGTTTACTATTAATGGCATAATTATTTCGTTAATTTATTTTCACCGTACTTACTGCCAATCAATAAAATATACCACAACGCAGATGTTGTTATAGCACCAATTAATATACCGAATATCCATTCAGCACTAACAGAAATTTCTGTTTGTACACATAAATAACCTTCCCTTATAAAATCTACCATTGTCATAGCTTAAATGGTTAATTCATTTTCTTCTTCTAATTGTCGACCTTTTAAAAATACGTGAGCTAAAACCAGAGTAAAAAGTCCACTTAGCAGAATACCCTCGTACCATCTTTCTTCATTTGTCAACTCAATTGTTTCAAACGAAAAAGTATTAACTATGGTATAATTAAATATTTGCATGTAAATAACCGTAATAAACCATAAACCAATTAAACTATAAGCCAACATTCTCAAATATTTAAAGTTCCTGATCTCAAAAGTACGACCTTCCCTTACATTTCGAATAAAGCGATGAAAAAGAAAGACTATCCAAAATAAATAAGGGAAAATAATTGTTAGTGGAATTGCTAAACGTCGGGCAAGTTTTGGATAGGTATTAATAAAATGAATCCTTGCTTTTGCTTCTACTATTTGTACATCCATTCTTTCTCCGGCAAAATATGCCTCTCCTACTTCTTCGACATTTATTTTTACCGGAAGATCAACATGTAATTGTAAATCATCATTTAAAAATCCTAATAATATAACCAGGGCAAGTAATGTTCCTAACGAACAAACAAGCGCCGAAATATAATAAACAATGGAAGTTAAAATATAAATAATTCGAATACTTAATGGTGTTTTTTGCATGACTATAAATTTTATTTTCAGTTCAAATATAAATCTATTTTACTATTAAACAAATATTTTTTATTGTTTTTCGATAATTATTTATTCTTTATCAAAATAGAATGATTTTTAATACATGGATTATTTTATTAAAACCATATTCCCTTAATACTATTTATTGGAATTTTTCACACTTACAAAATTTCAATTTGTAAATAAAACAATATCCAATGACAATTAATACCCAAAAAACTTGACCGTTAAAAATGATTTTTATATCATTGCATCATAATACCATTTCTGGTATTGTGTGTTTGGGGGTTAACATTTAAAAGGCAGCTATTGAGCTGCCTTTTTTCTTTTTAGTTAATTCCTTAATTATTTTTCAATTGTACTTCGATGCCACCGTTTCATATTTAATAATACCCAATAAATCAGATGTTTATTTAGCAAAACGTTTTTTTTATTTAGATCGAAAAGGATCAAACTATTTTAAATCTCCTCTTCGATCAATTACTTTAAAATGTAAGGTCATAAAAAAAGCCCTTCTGCAAATACAGAAAGGCTTTCAATTTATTATTTTTTTGGAATTAGGCTTGTTCCAATTTTAATGTCTCAGTAGTTGGATCACAAACTTCTGTTGGACCAAAATACTGAATGGGTCCAGGATAAATAAAGTTTGTATTGTAAGCCCACTCTCCTCGTTTCGATTTGAAATATTTGTAAGGAGCACCGTCTAATTCAACCAATGCTTTTTGAATAACCGGTTTCAGGTGACCATGACGCTTTTCCATGTTCATCATCATTGTTACCGGAACACCACCTGCAATCCATTCGTCTGCGGGAGCCGTTAAATTCCTTACCGATGACATGTAACCCGTTTTTCCATCTGCAACTAAAACAGAAGCGGTAAAACCCAGTGAATAACAATAATCGGCATCGAAATTTGAAGGAGCTGCACAACGTCCCTCGTATCCAAAGAAGTGGTACTGAGTTCCGAATTTACCTAAAAATTTATCTGCATTTTTCATTTCATCAAGTTTGACACCTACCATCTCGCCCAATAATTTTTCGGTTTCAATTAACGAAACCTGAACGTTTCCGTGTGGATCGCGATCTAAAGTCAACTGAGTAGCAATTCCAGATGGCAACGATTGAAACACAGCTGATGAAACAGGGGAAATATGCTCAGCAACCCAAGCTAAACGGTGGCTTTTTTTCAAGTGTTTAAATTCTTTTTCTTTTAAAGAACCTTCCGCAAGCAAATCATTTAATTCCGAAATCAAAATTTTCATTTCAGGAATAAATTCAATCAAACCTTCAGGAATTAAAGCCACACCAAAATTGTCTCCATTTTCGGCGCGTTTCGCAACAATACCTGCCATATAATCAACAATGTCACCCAATGTTTGCTGCTTCTTTTCAACTTCTTCTGAAATTAAGGTAATATTTGGCTGAGTTTTTAATGCACATTCCAAACCAATGTGTGAGGCCGAACGTCCCATCAATTTAATAAAGTGCCAGTATTTTTTTGCTGAATTGGCATCGCGTTGGATGTTACCAATCAACTCAGAATAAACTTTTGTAGCCGTGTCGAAACCAAACGAAGCCTCAATCATTTCGTTTTTCAAGTCACCGTCAATTGTTTTCGGACAACCAATTACTTGCATGCTTTCGCCT
>JABMPI010000677.1 GCA_013203755.1 Bacteroidota bacterium | reverse complement strand
TCTTGCACTCTGACCGAACTATATTCGGTATAAATTTTTCAAATTAGATATTTAAGTGCAATTTATTCTTTTCTTTCCATATCTCTTTTATCGAGATGGGTTGCCTACGTGTTAATTTGTAAATAATATATATGGAAATAATTGTTAGCATGTTTTCTTTTAAAGTTTGATTTTATTGGTAACTATTTTGTGTAGTAGTACCGATGATAATACTAAACCTAGAAATGCTGCTGCGAATGCGATTGATAATAGAGTAGTCATAATTTTTATTTTTAAAATTTGATTTTATTAGTAACTACTTTTTGTAGTAGTACCGATGATAATACTAAACCTAGAAATGCTGCTGCGAATGCGATCAATAATAAAGTATTCATGATGTTTAATTTTAAATTGTTTTTATTAGAATTTTACTAACAAAATTATCAAATAGAGTGGGGAAACAGTAAGATAAATTCTGAAGATGATATGAGCAAATTGCTGATTTATGATAAGAATTATTGCTGATTAGCTAGGTGCTTTTAACTTTTATTATATCCGTTTCTAATTTGGTAAAAGCAAATAAAGGGCTGGTAGTTGAAAAATTATTAGGAGGGAAACAGTTTAAAGGATAAGATTTATACTAGTGTTAAGTCAAACCTCAAGTTTCGGGTACGTCATTCCGAACTCCTTTCGGAATCTTTCGCTACATGGAGGGATGCTGATCCGTCGGCTGACGGACAGCATGACGTTCTGAAGTGGCATGATTGACTTGACACTGGCGTGAAATATTTATATCCTGAAAAAGGTTTAATATTCGAGAAAGTTCTACCTACGGAAGAAATCATCTTTTTTAATTGATCAACAGTTTGTTTATCTGATTTCGAAATTATTTCAACGTTCACTATTTTCCCATTGTCATTTGCTTCAACCTCAATTAAAAACCATTGGTTTCCTAGTTCTGATTTCAATTCTGACTTTTCATATTTTCCTTTTAGCTTATCAAAAAACTTACCGGATAATCCAATATCAAATTTCTCTTGACATGGACCGGGATGATTAATTTTTAAACTTTCAATAGAGGTAACATCAACAAATTTAGATTGATGATTATTATAATATTTATAGTCGCCTAATGCTTTAGAATGAGAAATACCTTCTTTGAAAATATATCCTTCAAAAAACTCTGTGGCAAAAATAGTCCCTCGCAATGCTATCTGCCATTTTCCATCTGGTAATCCGTTTTTAACTGCACCATTAATCTCAAATAGTTCGTCATCAAATTTTGAAAGAGAAATTACGTCGTTAAATGTGCCATTTCCATTTTGAACCAGAGTTTTTCCATTTTTATTGTACATCTCGGCAAGAAAAATTCTATTATCTCTAAATCCGACTACCTTATGTAAATTCCCATTTTCGTAATAATATTTCCAAATACCTATTGGCTTTCCTTTATCGTATTGACTTAACAGCTTTAGCTTGCCATTCTGATGTAATATTTTAAAATTTCCATGCACCTGACCTTTTTCATATTTGCCATATATAAATAATTTGTCATTCATATAAAACACTTTTATAGTATCCTTTATTTGAAAATAGTTATCATCAAAATCTGCAAGCATATAATAATCTGCACAATCCTTATATGCTATCTGAAAATTACCATTTAAATAAATCTTAATTTTATCATCACCAGTAACTTCAATTAAATCTGCAAATTTTGTAGAAGTTTGCGCATGGATATTTATACTTACTACTAATATTATTAAAATCGTAATATATTTCATGTGTCTGTTTTTGTATGCACTACAACGTTGTGCTACCGCCGCCTTTATTCCGGTTCTATTTTCTATATAAGGAATAAAAGTGTTGTTATACCCCGTATATACTTTGTATACTGTACTTTCTTGTTTTGCTGTAATTATAAATAATCCTTGGGGTGGCAGTTCAACTTCACGGAATTTTTTGCACGGGTGTCACCGGTTTTTTGATGGCTGGTAAAATTAGCAATAGATTTTAGTAAACAAAATGTTTGGTGGGGTTTATACAATTGCACTTTGTTAATTTTTCCTCCTTTTTCTTTTAAAGAGGGGTGCCCCGGTCTACACGGGGCGGGGTGGTTAAATCAAAAAAGTGAACCAAAGTTTTACAAAACCCACCATTTTTTTATTAGATAAAACTTTTCGTAATCACTGCTTAAAAACAATAACTTTTTCTTTCTTTATATCCAATTATAATTACTTTCGCCGCGTAAAAATCCACATTATGAATTATTCTTTACTCGATTTTCTGACTTTAATTGGTGCGCTGGGCTTATTCCTTTACGGAATGAAACTGATGAGTGAGGCCTTACAGAAAGTAGCCGGAAGCAAACTGCGAAACTTTTTGGCAGCCATGACTTCCAACCGGGTTGCGGGTGTTTTTACAGGGGTGTCAATTACGGCAATCATTCAATCGTCGAGTGCAACAACTGTAATGATTGTAAGTTTTGTAAATGCCGGATTACTCACGCTTACCGAATCGGCTGGCGTAATAATGGGGGCAAATATTGGAACAACGGTTACTGCCTGGATTATTTCGCTTCTGGGTTTTAAAGTTAAAATGAGCATTCTGGCCTATCCAATTATTGGTATCGGATTTCCGTTAGTTTTCTCGAAGAAAACCAGAAATCAGTCCTGGGGGCAGGTTTTAGTTGGCTTCGCCTTACTTTTTATAGGTTTAGAAAGTTTAAAAT
>JABMPI010000067.1 GCA_013203755.1 Bacteroidota bacterium | reverse complement strand
GCCCTCTATCAAAAATTTCCAACTTGTTATTGCGAACAAAAACTCGTGAAGCTCCTGTAGTAAATGGCGTATTCCCATCAGTTATTCTATTACCATCCTTTTCAATCTTTGTAATGCTTTTTGTTTTTTCTGCTTTACTAAAAACATAAAAGGCGGCTCCTTCTGGTTCGAGAGATACTGGTAAGGTGTATATCCCATCCTCTTGTTGATATGCTTTTACTGGATTAATTTCTCCAGTAACGGGGTCCCATCGTTCAATTTTTCTGTCGCCATTAACCCTGAAAGAACAATTAACTTGGATGAATCGGTTGGGTAAAGTTGCAAGGTTTCTGTGTTTTAAATCGTTGATTCCTTCCCATGCCCATTTGTTAAGTACATAATAAATATCTACATCATTAGATGTGCGGTGAATGTATTCCAGATCAATGTCTTTATTGGGTGTCCAAGCTAAATCGGGTTTGATGTTCTCTAACGCCAATACCTCGGCAACTGTTTTGCCATTATAGACTTTACCTTTTCCATAAATGTTTACGCCATCAGCATTACCCCACAACTTTTTTACAATTGCTTTCAGTTCAACATCAGACTCTGGATATCCAGTTAGCCCGGCTGGTCTTTTTGGTGGATTTCCCACTAGTATTATTCCATCATCAACCATGCTTTCAATTTTTTTCAAAACAGGAAGTGACAAGTCTTTAAATTCAGGAAGAGCCAATATCGCATAGTTTTTACCATCTGGCAGATAGATCCGACCATCTCTGACACTTGCCCGGTTTAAAATCACATCACTGTTACACATATCCCATGCATATCCTTCAGGAATATCTCCACGGTCGCTGTCCATAAAGCCAAAAAGAGGAACACCACTGCTTAAATACCCCAAAACATCAGCTACTTGTAAACCCTGTATTAGCATCTGTTGGGTTCGGTTAATGTAATCGATAAACGTTTTTGATTCTTTCCACCAGGTAACATGTCGGTTTAAGTGTGTACCTGCAAAATATTCGATGCCAGGTAAACCGTATTCATCTGGTGATGAGGTGTAGGTGTGCCAGTTCACCCGATTTACGCCTGTGCAAAAACCACGGTCGAGTACAATTTTTACATCCGCTGGGCTACGTTCCCAAACAGGACCAACAGAAGTGGGGATTTCAGCAGCAAAGAAACGCTTGCCGTAAATGTGTGCTGCGCTGGCCCCCAGTTTTACATTTATTCTTTTGCCTTCTGTATTTCGGTGTGTGTTGGCTCTTGCCCATGATTCGCCCATGGGGATATCGTTAATGCCGAGTGTTCTTAATCCATCAACAGGAGGGAGGTGAGGTCCGGCAGATTCTGAATGCATCGATACTCCTTCTGTATGTGCAAGCCTGTGTAGTTCACCGTAATTGTATTCGGCTGCCATGTCACCTATGGTTAATCGGAAATCTTCTAAGAATCGATTAGACATTTCACGACTTCCCACCATTCGGCCAGTTAGCACAGGTAAGTACGAACCAATATCATAGCCCCTTCGTTTTTTAAATTCAACTTCGAAGTCGTGCGTCCAATTGGTTGTTTTCATTTCCCAACTGTCAACATGAACAAATTTTAGGCTGTTACCATTTGCTTTGGCAATGTCGATTAAAGGTTTGGCAACATCTTTCCATTGAGCCTTTATACCTTCTTTATGTATTGGGTCATAGCACAAACCACCTTTATATCCTTCACTGGCGTAATGGTTTCTTTTTCCTGTGGATGTATAGCCGTAGCGAATAATTGTCCATTCGCCAGCTGGTACATTCCACGCTATCTTGCCATCGATGAATTGTTTACTGAGGTCGATGATTTCATTTTCTGAAATAGCCATTGCTTTCCCATCATCATTATAAGTATCGGCAAACTGGTTCAAATCGTAACGGTCTAGCTCATTATTGAAACGTTCTTTTTTTGTGAAGCTCTTAACGCCCCAGTTTTTAATCAGTCCATCTCCGAGTGAATCTGATGATGGTATTTTAATCGCTTGCACGGTAATGTCTTTGTAATAAATTTGATTGGGAGGCATTGCCAGTTCAAGATCTATTTTCTTTGGCCCCTTTACTTTATGTTCACTCCATGTTATTTTCTTCAATCCATTATCGTCCTTAATATTTGGATTCCCTGGATCGCCAGCGCCACTTTGAATGTTAATGCTAATTTCGATCCCGCATCTATCCGCTTCTTTGATTACATGGGCGAAAAGGTCTTTCCATTCCTCGCCCATAAATGTGGGTCCAATTGGAGAATAGCCACCTCCATTATCAATAAGAATTGCTCCTGCAATACCATTTTTTTTCATGGCCTCAAGATCTTGCGTTATTGATTGCTTTGTTGCTACACCATTCATCCAAAACCACCAAGTTCGCATTCTAGCTTCCTTGGGAACATCGTAAAATCCTGCCTTTAAATTTTCGTAATTGATTTCTGTTCGGGTATCGAAATAGGAGAGTTCTTTTTGCTCTTCTTTCTGTTCTTGTGAGCACGAAGTCAAAAAAAGGAATGATAATAATAGAAGTATAGAGAGTTGTTTCATGGGTTTAAATTAATAAAATATCTCTGACGCAGACTTCAATCTATTTGCCGATAAAGAATGTATTCTCAAAAAATTATCTGTAATAATTGAAACCAAATGGTTAGTTCTAAGAAAATGAAAGGTAACGGCAGTTTGTCTAGAAACCGTTTTGTATCGTTAATTTTTGGTTTAAATATAGCTGTTT
>JABMPI010000066.1 GCA_013203755.1 Bacteroidota bacterium | reverse complement strand
TCGTTTGTATTTACCACAATGGCATTCGTAATCTTTTACAGGTCCGAAAATACGTTCGCAAAACAAACCATCACGTTCAGGCTTATACGTTCTATAGTTTATCGTTTCAGGCTTTAATACCTCCCCAAATGATCTTTCGAGAATCTCTTCGGGAGAAGAAAGACCTATAGAAACTTTTGAAAAACTAATTTTCGCTTTATTATCTTTTCTGAATGCCATAATACTAATTAAAAATCATTAATACAGAACCAATTCTCTTAAGAAATGGATTTTACTCCATTCTTACGCTAAGACCCAAACCTCTAAGTTCGTGCAATAATACATTGAGTGATTCAGGAATACCCGGTTGTGGCATTGGCTCACCTTTTACGATAGCTTCGTAAGCTTTTGCCCTACCCATAACATCATCCGATTTAACGGTAAGTATTTCCTGTAGCATATGCGCAGCGCCAAATGCTTCAAGTGCCCAAACTTCCATCTCACCAAAACGTTGCCCACCAAATTGTGCTTTACCACCCAATGGTTGCTGTGTAATTAATGAATATGGTCCAATTGAACGTGCATGCATTTTGTCTTCTACCATGTGCCCCAGTTTCATCATATAAATGATACCTACTGTTGCCTTTTGGTCAAACGGTTCCCCGGTTTCACCATTTACAAGTTGAGTTTCTCCAAATCTTGGTACACCCGCTTTATCTGTGTATTCACAAATCTGATCTAAACTTGCTCCATCAAAAATTGGAGTTGCAAATTTTAACCCAAGGTTTTTACCAGCCCAACCTAAAACAGTTTCGTAAATCTGTCCAAGATTCATCCTTGATGGTACACCCAGAGGGTTAAGAACGATATCAACCGGAGTTCCATCTTGTAGGAACGGCATATCTTCGTGACGAACTACACGCGAAACAATACCTTTGTTTCCATGTCGCCCAGCCATTTTATCACCAATTTGAAGTTTCCGCTTTTTAGCAATGTAAATTTTTGCAAGCTGAATAATTCCCGCAGGAAGTTCATCTCCAATAGTTACATTGTATCTTTCACGACGTGAAGCAGCTTCGGCTTCTTTGTGTTTCATTATGTAGTTATTGATTACACGGAAGATTAATTCGTTCTTCTCCTTGTCTGTTGTCCATTTGGCTGGATTAACATTCATGTATTCAAGTTCCTGCAATTGTTTTAAGGTGAACTTTACTCCCTTAGGAATAATTTCAGTTCCATAATAATCTTTTACACCCTGCGATGTTTTACCACTTACAAGCGCAAAAAGTTTTTCCTCAAGTTTGCTCTTTAAAGCAATAGTTTCTTTCTCTAATTTCTCATCAATTTGATCAAGAAGTGCTTTTGTAGCTTTACCTTTTTTATCTTTTGCTACTCTGGAGAATAATTTCTTTTCAATAACAACACCTTTTAATGATGGAGAAGCTTTTAAAGAAGCATCTTTTACATCACCAGCTTTGTCACCAAAAATTGCACGTAATAATTTTTCTTCTGGTGATGGATCAGATTCCCCTTTCGGAGTAATTTTTCCAATCAAAATATCACCCGGTTTAACATCAGCACCAACACGAATCAAACCATTCTCGTCTAAATTACGAGTTGCCTCTTCGCTAACGTTAGGAATGTCAGAAGTAAATTCTTCCACTCCACGTTTGGTATCACGTACTTCCAAACTATATTCATCTACATGAACAGATGTAAATACATCTTCACGTACAATTCGTTCTGAAATTACAATCGCATCCTCGTAGTTATATCCCTGCCAAGGCATAAATGCAACCATCAGGTTTCTACCCAAAGCTAACTCTCCCTGATCGGTTGCATAACCTTCAGTAAGAACATCGCCTTTTAAAATACGTTGACCTTTTTCCACAATTGGTTTTAAGTCAACAGTAGTTCCCTGATTCGATTTAGTATATTTTTGTAAATGATACGTTACTACGTCTGGATCGAAACTTACAAATCGATCTTGTTCCTCAATATCATAACGAACAATTATTTGTCTTGCATCAACATATTCAACAACACCATCGAATTCTGCTTTTACTAAAATCATTGAATCAGATGCAGCTCTGCCTTCTAATCCTGTTCCTACAATAGGAGCTTCAGGACGTAAAAGTGGAACAGCCTGGCGCATCATGTTCGATCCCATCAATGCACGATTTGCATCATCGTGCTCAAGAAAAGAAATTAATGAAGCCGCCACCGAAGCAATCTGGTTTGGACCAACGTCCATTAACACAACATCCGCTTTTTCAACAATTGGGTAGTCACCGTCGAGACGGGATTTTACCTTGTCGTTAATAAAGTTTCCATCTGCGTCAATTGGCGCATTTGCCTGAGCAATAATCTGACCTTCTTCCTCTTCAGCAGTTAAATAAACAGCTCCGGTTTCAGAAAGGTCAACTTTCCCGTTGGTTACCTTTCGGTAAGGTGTTGAGATAAAACCAAGTTCGTTGATTTTAGCAAATACACACAACGAAGAAATCAAACCAATATTTGGTCCCTCTGGTGTTTCAATCGGACAAAGACGTCCGTAGTGAGTAAAGTGAACGTCACGTACTTCGAAACCTGCTCTTTCACGAGATAGACCACCAGG
>JABMPI010000676.1 GCA_013203755.1 Bacteroidota bacterium | reverse complement strand
CCGATGGAATCTACTGATTTTTTAGCCCTTACAGATGTAACTACAGTCGTAGTAAAAATACCCGGCACATCAAATGATAAATATTTAACGAGTAAATAATGAATTCTATGTAGCGCCTGCTTATAATGAAATGATTGACAATCAAGCTAAAATTACAATTTTTAATGTAGGAAAAGAATACTATGGAATGTATGGCATGGGAATTCCTTCTGATTTAGAAAAATTTATTCTATTACCTGTTTCAAAAAAAATAACTAATAAAAAATAGCATGAAAAAAATAAAAACCAGATTAAAAAAAATAAAAATTATCTATATCGTTGTCAGTTTTATTTTTAGACTCTTTAATGCAGTAAAAAAAATTAAAATTGATTTTTCATCTATTCGTGAATTTATTATTGGATGTAATGGAGGACAAACGTTAGGAAGTGAAAACTATCGATTCTATTCAAATTTAGTAACAGTTCTTAATAGTCATGGCAGTAAAAAGCACTTTCATTTTATTGATATTGGGGCAAACGATGGATGGTTTGCTAAAACTATTATGCGGTTTTTTTCAGATGCAAGAATTACCAGTTTTGAACCACTTAAGTCACAGCAATCTTTTTTAGAAACCCTTTCCTTGAAGAATCCCAATTTTAAATATAACTGTGTGGCAGCAGGTGATTTTAATGGAGAATGTGAAATTACAGAATATAAAACCACTGGATTAAGTACACTTAGAAAAATCGATGAATCCTATGAATATCCTGTAAAGCATTATTCACAAGAAGTAATAAACACTTATATTGTTCCAGTAGTTAAGCTCGATGACGTAATGTTTAATTCTATTAATGGCGATGAAATAACAATTCTAAAAATAGACACTCAGGGATTTGAATTAGAAACACTTAAGGGGGCGGTAGGATTATTAAAATATCATATGATCCAATACATTATTATTGAGTTAATGACTGTTAGGAAATATTCTGAAGCCGCTCTTTACAATGAGATTTTAGATTTTTTACATGATTATGGGTTTAAGCTTTACGATATTAATCCAAGTTATTATGAGCAAAATACTGGAAAGCTTTCCGAGTTTGATGCACTCTTTAAGCTTGAAATATAAATGGCTAGTCGAACTAAACTTGCGCTCTACGGATTTGGGACAGATGTATTTGGACTGATTGTTCTTACTGTCTTTGGATTTATTGCTGCGCCTATCATTCTAAACCTTACCTCTCAATCTCTTTATGGCTTTTGGGTAACAACCATTTCCATTTTAGGTTATCTTGCTTTAACCGACTTGGGACTAGGCATGTCGCTAACACGCTTTGTAGCTTCTTTAGCCAAAACAAATGATGCTAAATCATTAAATAATGTAATTAGCACAGCATTTTTTGCATTCTGTGGTGTAGGGTTGGTATTCTTTATTGTTGGAATTGGTATTTCACCATTTATTTCCACGTGGTTTAAAATTCCACCCAAAGAAGTGGAACAAGTACTATCAGCATATCGTGTTGCAATTATTTCAGGGGCAATCGCTCTTCCGCTTTCAGTTTTTGGCGGCGTAGTAGTAGGGTTCCAGAAAATGGCAATCATTAATATTACTACAAATATAGTTTCAATTATTGCAATTGGATTATCAATAATACTGCTTTACACAGGGATTGGATTGGTTGCACTACCCTTAGCAAGTCTTTTTACGGTAATTTTTAAAAGCATATTTAGCTTCTTTTACGCACGGCGGTATTTTCCATTACTTAATATACGATTTGCTAATTTTAATTGGGAAGACCTTAAAAAATTATTGTCATTTGGCGGCTATTTTCAATTTGGAAGAGTGGCGAATACTGTTGCTTTGAGTACAGATAACATTGTAATTTCAGGGTTTATGGGAGCTGAAAATGTGACACCTTATGCCTTTACATCAAAATTACCGATCATATTCAGCGTTACACTGGCCGGAAAACTACCAAACGCCATTTTCCCTGCTATGACTGAGATGTTTGCAAATAATGAGATGGATAAACTTCGGCAAACGTATAAAAGGCTTACTTTCTTTTCAGTCAGATTTGCTTTTTTAGCAGGTGCTTTTATCTTTATCGCTAACCCGGAGTTTGTGTCGTTATGGGTTGGTGATCAAAACTATGGTGGCAATTTTCTTAATCTTGTTTTTGTATCATGGGCATTGCTAGATACTGTTTATAGAGGAACTACAGCGATAGTTTTTGCATCTGGCGATATGCGCAACTGGACAATTGCTTCTATTGCTGAGGCAATACTAAATATTGCAATATCAATTTCATTGGTAGGCTCTTTGGGTCTTGTGGGTGTTGCATTAGGAACATTAATCAGTAAAATATTAACAACTGGATTTTATACGCCTTACTGGGTTTGTCAGAAATTGAATTTGCCTGTTAATGATTTATTGAAAAAATCTATTAGAAATCCGATTATTCGTAGTCTCCCTAGCATTGGGTTGACATTTTTAATTTCACTTTTCCTTCCTTTAACTTTAGGTTGGTTTTGGATAATTTTAATTGGTTTAACTATAGGTGTTACTAATTTTCTTATGTTTGAAGGTTTAGCCCTCTTGAAGCCAACAGAGGAACATTGGAAAATCCGTTTACGCAAATTAATATTATTACAAGAAAAATATTAGATATGCAAAATAAATGTTTAAAAAACCTAAGATGGTTCATTCGCCCATTGTTATCTTCCTTTCATAGACGGTTTCGCTATCACAATGAAGACTGGATAATGGGACGTGTCGCATGTATGGGTCGGGATGTGTTAAAACTTTTGAATATAGATGTTCCTGTACTAAATGTTCAAAAAGGTCGCGTTGATTATCTAAACAATATAGCAGATAACCCAAAACGTAAATCCAGAACTGCTCAGGTTGCTTCATTTATCGAACGTGATGATATTAAAGGTTTAATTTCACAACAAGAAATTCTGTATGGAAATTTGAAGAAAACTCCCATTGCACTTTACATGGATTCATTCTCTGAACTAACAGACCAGTTGTTCTATCATAGAAAACAAAATTGGTATTTTTGTGCTAATTATTCCGATATTAATCATACACCAGAATTTGAGGAAAAATATGAAACGAAAGGCCTTTTGCCAGTTAATGCTCTTCTCGAAGAGTACAGGTTATTTTTTAATTCTTTTCGTAAAAAATACAATTCTGTTCCGATTCTATTTTTACATTTCCCGGTAAAATTAGATAAACGGGAAAAATTTCATTTCCGATACCAAAGAATTATAGAGGCAATAGATATACTCAAAGATGAATTTCAACCCTTTTATTCATTTACTGTTGATGAAGAAATTGTTGATTGGCCTGAAGAATTGATTCCAGAGCTTGAAAATTTCCCCTACCATTACAATAAAGCCACTTACCAGAATTTAGCTGATCAGATTGAAACTTCAGGTATATTCAACTAAAATTAAACATTAATAAATTATTCATAAATTCACTTAACAAAGGCTAATGTCAAAGAGAATTAAAAATATTTTTACATACGCGGTTAGAAAATTTTCCACTCTAATTGGAACAAGTCGTAGTTTTGCGTTTTTAGAACAATTGCTAAGTGCGATGCAATGTTCTACACATAATTTTATTACATATCATCATCGGCCAATAAAAGCAAGTTCGATTCGAACATCAAGCCAATTGGAGCCACGCATTACCGACGGTCTACATG
>JABMPI010000675.1 GCA_013203755.1 Bacteroidota bacterium | reverse complement strand
TTTTCACCTGCCACTTCAAAAGAACGAAGCGGCTTTCCATCGCTGGTTTTCAATCCCTCTGCAAAAGTGTATTCAATTATTATTTTATTATTACTGAATTCCATCGCTTTAACTTTTGGTCCTTGACATGGAATATCTTTGTTGTATAACTGATTCAAGGCAACCAAAGCCAATCTTTCACCAACTTCCTTTTTCTGTTTTGGATGAACATCAGTAGGATGCCCCAAGTCGCTTGAAACCGCCATTTCACAATTTGGAATTTGTAAGGCTAACCGGCGCTGAGAATCGCGGAAATGACCCCAACCTGGACGATTTATACTTGATAATTGTACAAAATAGAAGGATAAGTTTTCACCCCAAATATTCCGCCAACTTTCAATTAATGCAGGAAATAGTTGCTCGTGGAATTCCACATTGTGTGCATTCGATTCGCCCTGATACCAAATCACCCCTTTTATTGGCATTCCCTTTAACGGTTCAATACCTGCTTCATATAAATAGGCGGGATGAAACGGATGACGTTGCACTGGCTTGTCTGAATCTTTAATATTGATTGCAGCCCGCTCTTTGCAAAATGCCTGAACAAAATCGTTCTTTTCCCAATTCATTAAAACGTCAACCAATTGTGGATGGAATTCTAACGTTTTTCTATCAATCCAGGCTTCGGTTGGTGAGCCACCTTTTGAATTGTGAATTAATCCAATTGGCACACCAGTCTCCTCGTAAAGTTTTCGTCCAAAATGATAGGCTATTGCAGAAAATTCTGCAACCGTTTCAGAAGAGCAAGTTTCCCATTTACCCGAAAAAAATTCAAGATTATTTGTTTTTTGAAGCTCCTCTTTTGACCATTTATTATTACTCCCCCAGGCAACCGTTTTCATATTGTAAAGCCGAATTTCAGGATAGTTGGCTTTCGGAATTTCTTCCTTAGCGCGAGCTGTTGATTTAAGTGCAAAAGACATATTCGACTGTCCCGAACAAATCCACAAATCTCCAACAAGAATATTTTCAATCGTTATCGATGAATCTCTATTTTCTATTTTTATTGAATATGGACCACCTGCTACTTTAGCCGGAAATTCAACTTTCCAATTTCCATGTTTATCGGTTGTTGCTGTTTGGATGTCACCAGCAAAATCAATAGTTATTTTATCGCCGGAATTTGCATTGCCATAAACCGGAATTGTAACTCCACGCTGTAAAACCATATTACTATTAAAAACATCTGAAATTTGAAGCCCACCAAAATCACCTGTTATTTCGGAATAGACGGTTTTTGCAAGTATCAGTGCTCCTTCTTTATTTGGATGAAGATTGTCTGGAAACAAATCAGGCCTTGAATATAACGGAGTGTGTAAATCAATTAACTCCGTGTTTTTCCCATTTGCAACAACCTCTATTTTTTTCTGGATTTGCCAAAACCAATCGCGTGTTCCCGATTTAAACCTTGGGTGACCATGAAAAATCGGAGTCATTTTGCAAATCCAAACTTTTGGTTTTGTCGGCAACATTCGAAACGAATCTATTAATGCCGAAAAATCGCTAACAAAATCGTCGCGGTAATTTGGCCAGTTTCGTGGGTCGGTATCGTTTAATCCCAAATGAATAATTACAATTTGTGGGCTAAATTTTAATGCCTCCTGAAATTCTTTTTGCTTAATATAAGGGCGATGACCTTTTGTTAAAAGAGTAGCACCACTTTTCCCAAAATTTCCAACAACGTAATTTTCGCCCAATATTTTTTGCAATTGAGCCGGGTAGCTATTTACATCGCGATTTTCAATGCCAGCTCCAAATGTTACCGAATTTCCAACACAGGCAATCCTGATTTTAACAGACGGTTGACTATAAACAGTAGATGCCAATAGGAACGCAACCAGAAATAAAATGTATGTTTTTGCTTTATAGCTCATTTTTATAATTTAAAACTGTATCCCGCATTGCGTAAAAATTTTCAACTGGTACAAGTTCATGCAGGTTGTGACAAGAAGAAACAATATAACCACCGCCTTTTTTCAATTTGTCAATATGCATCGTCACATTTTCCTTCACTTGCTCAGGTGTTCCATCTTTTAAAACAGTTTCAATATCAATATTTCCTGAGATAGTGATTTGACTACCATATTTCTCTTTTATGGCAAAAACATCCTGATTCCCGGCGCATAGGTCAATGGGATTCAAAATATCAGTTCCCATCTCCAAAAACCGGGGGATCATATCATCCACTCTCCCATCAATATGAAAATGTACCTTTTTACCCATCGATTTTACCAGCTGCATCTCCTCTTCAATAAATTTAAATTCCAACGGCTCCAGGTCTTCGTAGCTTACCATTGGTCCTGTATTGGTTACCAGACCACTGGAAACTTGCACTATATCAATGGGATACTTAAGAAATACTTCCAACTCTTTCATGCAATACTCATGAATCATATTTATAAAGTCATAAGTAAAATCGGGATCCATTATAGTATTCAAAAGGAAATCACTATAACCCATTGCACTCATAGTGGTAAAGGCAGGTGTCTGCGCTTTACATAAGATTCCCATCCCGGTTCCATCCACTTTCTTGCAATGGTCTTCAAGGCGTTTTTCAAGTTTATCGAGCGAAGGAAACCAAACATCTTTTAACTGTTCTCTCGTTTTTATTGTTCCGTCGATATAATGAATTCTTCCGTCATCATCTGAAAATTCCTTTCTACCTACACGCCAAACATGTCCGAAAAAGATTAGGTCGTTACCCATCCTTTGGTTTAATTCGAAATTATCTTCCGCTTCCAATTCAAATGAATGGAGGTGCATTGGAAGCTTTTTCTTTAAGATTTGGTTCACCAATGACATATCCGGATCGATCTCTAAAATCGGTATTTCCCCTGTTTCCACATGGTTAATTGCGTCAAATATTCGCTGTTTATTTGGTTTTCGTATGTTATTCATAATCGTCATTCTCAATAATCAAATCCTGTGGCACTTCTTTCACAAGAGCTTTGCCACTCCCTTAGTTTTGTATTCATCTTTTCTGCAATCTCTCTATTTTTTTCTACAATGTCTATGCTTTCAGTTGGGTCATCATTCAAATCGTATAATTGAAATGATTTTCCTCCGTCAATACTGATTAGTTTGTAATTATTATCCACTATTGAAAATTGCTCTACATCTTCCGTTTCCTGTTTTTTTAATCGATTGGGAACCGGCGATTGAAACAAAATCGGAGTTTCCCGTTTTTCCTTTTTCGTAAGAATTGATTCCATAACATTTACTCCATCCAGAATTGGTTGATTTTCCATTTCAATTCCACAAACCGAAAGAATTGTAGGATAAAAATCGCTTGTTGAAACAGGAAGTTTAGAAGTAAACGGGCTGACAATTTTCTTCGGCCACTCAAGGATTGCAGGTACCCGAACACCACCTTCAAACAACTCTGCCTTTTTACCTCGAAGTCCACCCGAAGAATTGTAATTGTGAATATACGATGGACCATTGTCGCTGCAAAACCAAACAATTGTATTGTCTTCGATTTGAAGCTTGCGCAATTTTTCTCTCAACACACCAATTTGTTCATCCATTGCTGAAATAGCTCCAAACCAATGTTGTTGAGGTATATCCAAATCGGGATATTTTGCTCGTTGCTCGTTCCCGGCAACAACAGGAGTATGTGGTGTATGAAACCAAATAACACTTAAAAACGGACTTTTTTCAGTCGATTTTCTTTCAATAAAATCGAGTGCCTTGTCCATTATTATTTTAGAATCGTCACCTTCAGGCATATCTTCCACGTATTTATCCTCTCCAATCCAATAAAAATCTCCCCAACGAAAACCACCTGTTCTTTGCCCTTTTTCAACAGGTTCATTCTGAACAAATCTATAATCGTCGGTTCCAAAATCACCACCGACCTGATAGTACGGATTGTAAGTTGGCATCATCGATTCGGTAGAAAAACACTCATCGAAACCATTTTTCCAGGGAGGGGAATATGGAGATGGACCTCCCGGAAATTCGCTTTGATTAATGGTTCTACTTAATCCGCCAACGTGCCATTTCCCAAAATGCCCGGTTGAGTATCCTTTGGTTTTTAATGCTTCGGCAATAGTAATTTCGCCTGCAGGCAAACCATATCTTCCTGCCCATAGCATGTTGTAACGATACGGATGACGACCAGTTAAACAACTTCCTCGCGTTGGAGAACAAACCGGGGCAGCCGCATAAAATCGTTCGAAGCGAATGCCGGCATTTGCCATTTCGTCTAAATGAGGTGTTAAGACGGTTGGATTGCCGTAACATGCAACATCGCCGTAACCGAGGTCGTCAGCCATTACCAGAATGATGTTGGGGAGATTTTGGTCGCTTTTTTGTTTTGAACACCCCAAAACAAAAAACAGAAAAATGGTTATATAAGTAATCCTCTTCATTTAATACAAAATAGGCAAAAAATATGAAATTTCATGGGTGTCGAATCTTACAAATCAGGAGAATATTTTAATATTTCCAGGCTTTTCCGGCTTCGTACATGGCCAAAATGTTTGCTGTCGGAATATCATCCTGAAAATTGTGGGTTGGCCCCATAAAAAAGCCGCCGCCACGAGCCATGTCATCGAGCAGTTTTTTAACCTCGGTTTTAACTTCATCAGGAGTTCCGTGAGGTAGTAAATCCTGTTCATCAATACCACCCGAAAAACAAAGCTTGTCTCCAAATTCTGCTTTTAATTCCAATGGAACCATTCCATTAGCTTTTACTTGAATGGGGTCTAAAACCTCCACTCCGGTATTAATAAACGAAGGAATTAAATCACGAATGCTGCCACAGGAATGCTGATAATAATGCGCATCATATTTTTTAGCCACTTCATTCATTTTTTTAAATGCCGGTTGTATGAATTCTTCCCACATGCCAATATCCATTAATAAACCCGACTGTGTTCCAAAGTCATCGCCCAAACGGAAAAAATCGATTTTACCATTGGCAGACTTCAACATTTTTTCAATAAAAGGAAGTTGAAATTCAAGGATTTTATCGATTAGTTTTTTTAGGAATTCGGGATTCATGTAAGCTTCCATCAAACTGCGTTCAACACCTAAAACCGGCTGAACCGGCGATTGGAATATTCCAGGAGAAGCAATTCCAGGAGCCGTCATAATTGCGTAGTCTTTGTATTTGTCGCACTGCTCTTCCAGTTTCGAGAAATCGTACCAATCCAGTTGTGGCCAGTTATAATTTTCCAATTCTTCAATAGTTTGAGCATCTTTTAACGGGTGGTCAACTTCATTCCAATAACCTGCTCCATCACTAAATTTGGTATATTTCCATTCCACTCCCCACAAATCGCGTTTGTGTCCATTATCCAATTCTAATTCCGGGCCAACATAGTCAGGTCCCACCCAGCGAAAATCAATATCCAGTTTTTCGAACAATTCATCATCAGTGTTCACTCCCAAATCTTTTTTTAGCCGCTCCCGAACTTCCGGAACATCTCGGTACATAAAAGGAACCCGGTCTGGTTCTTCGTGATTTAGTGCTTTTAAAACTCTTCCTTTTGGTGTCATAATAATTCAATTATAATACATTGATAATAAATACCATATTTTAATCTTTGCCGGTGATTGCTGCTTTCACCACAATCTTTAATATTTTTTCCGGTTGTATACTTTGCTGGCCCGATGCATGCCAGTCTTCCGGATATAAAATTGAAACCGTTCCGGGAGTCAATAAAAATGAAGAGAACAACTCACTTTGGCAAAGTTGACAGTCGTTTTGGTTATCATAGTCACCTAAATTTAAACCCGCATTACTTGTAACAAAAATTAATTCCTCTCCTTTAATGATGTACTGAATATCAATATATTTTCTATGCCCTTCAAAAATCGGTGGAATATTTACTTTTGTTTCATAACTAGAAAATACGGCAAAAAGGTTCTTGCCATCAATTTCAACTACATTTGAACCTCCATTTTCCATCTGGATGAATATTTCATGAAGATTTGTTTCCAATAAAAATGTTAATCCTTTTTCAATTCTGTTTGACAGATTATTTTGTTTTAATACGTCTTCCGGTTTTCCAATTATTGCCATAATATTTTAATTAAATTTTTTCCATTTCAAGGATGCAAAAATCATTCATCAATCTCAATTTTCAATTTCTGAAATATCAAGTCTTAAAAAAGATATCCGTGTTGTTCCTTCTTTCTCATACAATATTCCTATTGATCCATCCTTAAGTTTTGTCATGGCGGAGTATCCACTAAAACCTGCAACCAGCTGCACAGGTTCTGCAAATGTTTCCCCTTCATCATAACTTGTCCAAATGCCCAAATTGCTCCTTCCTGAACCTGATCCCGGAGGTGCTCCCATTGGTGCTGTGAACAAAATCCGGTTTACAGGATCTCCCTCTTTTGTGGAAGAGTATCGAATCATTGAGGCATCAACTGTAGTTATATTGATTGCCGGCGAGTTGTGTACTTGCCAGTTTTTA
>JABMPI010000674.1 GCA_013203755.1 Bacteroidota bacterium | reverse complement strand
TTACAAAAATTAAATTAATGAGTAAATTAGGTGTAGTTATTTTTATTCACAACAAAGCAAAAAAACTGCGTTGTAAAAGGTTACTACAAAGTTTTTTAATGAGGGTGTGGATAAAAAGAACAAGTATAAAAACCGAAAACCTATTTGGTTTGAGTATAATTGTAACTCAAGCGACTTTTTAAACCTGGTTGTACGTAGCAAGAAAGAATACATTTATAATCAATGTAATCAATAATAAAGAAACAAGAAAAATGGATAGCCTGAAAACACTCAATTGTGATTCCAATAGGGTTTGTTTCAATTTTTTTGTCATTTGTTTAAAGATAAACAAGTGGCAACCCCAAAATTGTTAAAAAGGGTACGGGAATGAATTTTAGCTACATACGAAGCAATCCGTTTTTTACACCTCATATTTGTGTATAAAGAGAAGGTTACAAACGAGAGAGAGATTGGTAAATAACCCGCTTATTCAATTTTAACTATATTTGCCGCGGAAATTTATCTTCACTTAATCGGGAACAACAAGCATGTCATTTACGACCTTAGGATTATCATCATCATTACTGGATGTACTGTCCGGAAAAAATTACACCAAACCCTATCCAATTCAGCAAGCTGCCATCCCGGCTATTTTAAACGGGAAAGATGTGTTGGGCATAGCCTCTACCGGCTCGGGCAAAACAGCAAGTTTTGTATTGCCTTTGTTAACGAATTTGCAAGGCGATTTAGTTATAAAAAACAGGCATGTAACTGTTTTGGTATTGGTGCCAACTCGCGAGTTGGCAGTTCAGGTTCAGGAGGTGTTCTATACTTTTGGTTCAGGGCTTCCGAAGCCCGTAAAATCGATGGCAGTTTATGGAGGTGTTTCCATAAATCCACAAATGATAGGATTGCAGGGTGTTAACGTTTTAGTAGCCACACCAGGTAGGTTGCTGGAATTGGTAGAATCGAAGGCTGTGCATTTATCGGGTATTAAAACTCTGGTACTCGACGAAGCCGACAAGATGCTAAATCTTGGTTTTAAAGAAGAGATGAACCGCATTTTTGCACTGCTGCCAAAGAAACGTCAAAACCTGTTGTTCTCGGCAACATTAAGCGACGATCTCAACAACATTAACCAATTTCTTTTGCACGATCCGCTGGTAATTAAAATAGCTGCCGAAACAAATACCATCGACCTTATCAATCAAGTTGCCTATTCTGTTGAGGAGGAGAGAAAAGGACCGCTGCTGCGTTATTTAATAAAAACGAACGACTGGCAGCAGGTCCTGGTTTTTACCTCATCGGCGTATAAAGCAGATGCTGTGGCCGATAAATTAGTTAAAAACGGATTGGGTGCTGAAGCTATCCACAGTAAAAAAAGCCAGCGGGCAAGAACTGAAGCTTTGCGTCAATTTAAATCGGGTGACATTCAGGTGTTGGTTACCACCGATTTATTAGCCCGCGGTATCGATATCGAATTTTTACCTTGTGTAATTAATTATGAACTACCCCGATCGCCCAAAGATTATATTCACCGTATTGGAAGAACGGGTCGTGCCGAATCTGCGGGTGAAGCTATTTCCTTAATTGCTCCCGATGACGAGCATCATTTTAAAATCATCCAAAAGAAGATGGGTAAACAGGTAAACAGAATCGAAACTGCAGAATTGATCTTAAGAGGTTATTAAAAGAAAAGCTGTGACCTTCGAGCCACGAGCTTTAAGCTTGTTTTGTATTGGCTTCGATTCTTCGTCCCCCTTAGAAAAAGAGGGAATCAAAGGGGGATTGAACTTGCAACAAAAAAGTGGACAATCAGTTAATTCATGCCGCAATTTTTCAGTTCCATATCCTTCTTCCACTTCTCACTCCCAATTCCCGCTACAAAAAAAATCCTACATTTAAAGTAATTTCATTGCTCAATCGTCTACCTGAATATATGGTAGATTTAATTTCAATATCGCCTATGGCAAAGCAGCAAAAAATTGGAGATGCTGTTCAAAATTACGGGAAACGCCTCTTTGGTTTTATTCGCAGCAGGGTTAAAAGCGACGAAGATGCCGAAGACATTCTGCAGGATGTGTGGTACTATCTGAGTTCCGTGGTCGACATTGAGCCCATCGGGCAATTAAGTGCGTGGCTGTTTAGGGTAAGCCGCAACCGAATTATTGATAAGCAACGCAAACTAAAGCCGCAATCGCTCGACGACCTGGCCTACGAAAATGAAGAAGGGGAAATGAGCTATCCGGAGAGCTTGCTTGCCGATGAACGGAATCCTGAAACGGAATTCGAACGGGCATATATCAGGGAGCAGTTGTTTGCCGCCTTAAACGAGTTGCCACAAAAACAGCGCGATGTTTTTGTGTGGAACGAACTGGAAGATATGACCTTGCAGCAAATAGCTGACCGGACGGGCGATAACATTAAAACCATCATATCGCGAAAGCGCTACGCAGTGGCTCATCTGCGTGAGTGGCTTCAAAATTTGTATGAAGAATAATAATCAATTAAAAATTAGAAAACATGATGTGTTATAACGGAAAACGTGGAAAGAAATTTTGGATAAAAGCTGCCATTTTTGCTCCTTTGGCAATTGCAGCCGGAGTATATATTTTTGGCAGTGTGGTAATGTTGCTTTGGAACGGAATACTTCCTGACTTGTTTGGATTCGGGACAATTACCTTCTGGCAGGCATTGGGAATACTAGTACTTTCAAAAATCCTTTTTGGAGGATTTGGCGGCCGCTGTCGCCATGGTCATTCTGGTCGTCATAAGAATGACAAATGGATGCACCTTAACCCTGAAGAACGGGAAAAGATGAAAACCGAATGGAGAAGCAGATGCCAGACCGAAGAGAAAGTGGTATAAATAACTAAAAAAATCCATCCTTATTCTTAGGATGGATTTTTTTGCCTAAAACCTGTTTGTCTGTAAAATATCACTTCCTAAATTAAAGGGATCCTCTATGCTGTTTTTGAGATCAAATGGAAAATTGAGGATTTAATTTCAAACAAATGCCAACCAACCCCCGTCCAGCAGACACGCCTGAAGCCCTCGTCATTACTAGTATAGCGAAGTAATCTCTAATTTTAACCGGACAACAATGAATTTTAATATAAAAGGAATTAGTCCCCAGGAAATTCATTTGATCTCGTTTCATCAACTCTTTTCAAAAATCCTAACTTAAATTCACCTTAATAGTTTCTTATTTTTTTTAAAAGATATTTCGCCTTTAATATTTATTTTAAAAACATTGTTATTTTTGAAGTCTGTAAATTTTGATATTCAATCATATAACCAATAAAAATGGATTCAAATAATAAATCTACAAGAAGAAGATTCTTGAAAAGTGCCCTTGCAGCTGGTGTAGGAATGACAATCATTCCACGTCACGTACTGGGAGGAAATGGTTTTATTGCGCCATCGGATCAACTAACAAAAGCAATTATCGGAGTTGGTGGAATGGGCCGCGGACACATTCCTTACGAAGGAACGCGTGTGGTTGCCATTTGCGATGTAGACAAATTGCACCTGGAAAAAGCACAAAGTATGATCGATTACGATGTGAAACATTTCAGCGATTACAGGGAAGTTTGCCAACTGCCCGAAGTAGACATTGTACACATTGCCACACCACCACACTGGCACGGTTTAATGGCTGTTGAAGCTGCAAAAGCCGGAAAAGATATTTGGTGCGAAAAACCAATGACCCGCACAATTGGCGAAGGGAAACGTGTAGTTGAAGCGGTAAATGCCCATGGCAGCATGTTCCGTTTAAATACATGGTTTCGTTTTAAAGACAATTTCTACGGACTGGGAACCGATGTAAAACCACTAAAAAAAGTAATAGACAGTGGTATTTTAGGATGGCCTTTAAAAGTTACCGTGAGTGGTGTTACAGGCTACAACTGGAAATTCTTCTGGAGTGGAAAACACAACCTGGAGACTCAACCTATTCCTAAAAATTTGGATTACAATATGTGGCTCGGGCCAGCACCGGAAAGACCATACAATGCACATCGCGTTCACGCTAATTTCCGTGGATACTGGGATTACGATGGCGGCGGATTGGGAGATATGGGGCAACATTACCTCGACCCGGTTCAATATATGTTAGGAAAAGACGAAACCAGCCCGGTAAAAGTTGAAGTGGATGCACCACAACAACATTACGATGCAGTGGGTTCGTGGAAACGTATTACCTATACTTATGCCGACGGGTGCCAAATTGTTCTGGATGGCGAAAACAAAGACAAGGACGCTGCTTATATCGAAGGTCCAAATGGTAAAATTTACCAGGGATTTAAATCGGACATTCCAAACTTGCAGAGTTTTATTAAAACTTTACCGGAGCCGGAACCACAGATTACTATCTTTTCTGATTCAGTAAAATCGCGTAAAAAATTCGCGTTGAATGAGATGAACGGTTTCCGTTCTGCTACGTTGGTGAACCTTGGAATTATAGCCGTTCGTTTGGGACGCACTTTAAACCTCGACCCCGATAAATTAGAGTTTATCGACGACGAAGGTGCAAACCGTTTGATTAATCAACCGATGCGTGCACCCTGGAGCATTTAGTGTTTATCCATAAAGTCCGACTTCTGCGTTACGCTTGTCATAAAAACAGTCATCCCGATGACATCGGGACACTTTATTTTATGACTTCGCAAGCCTTGAATTCGAACTTTCTGAATCAAACACCTATTTTTAGAGACAGACTCTATTTAATGTATTATTGATGAATGATTATTTATTATTGAAAAGATGAACAAAAGAATATTCCAATTATTAACTATTCTGCTGCTATCCGTTTTTAGCATCGGAAGTTTTGCGCAAATAAACCGCACACTAAAAACAAAAGTTGCCGATGTTTTAGCGCAAATGCCAACCAAAGATTTAGCTCACCGCGATAAAGCGATGAACGAGATTCTTGAAATGGGACCGGAAGGTTTTCAAAAACTAACTGCTCTGTTAACGCCTCCCAATGTTGGCGACGACACCGCAGTGCGCTTTGCATTAAACAGTTTCGCTCGTTACGCAAGCCAGTTTGGAAAATGCGAAGCCAGAGCTTTTGCCGAAGACAACATTTTAAAAGCTTTAAAAGAACAAAAAGATGCTGAGGTAAAAACATTTTTGCTGAACCAATTAAATTTGGTTGCTAGCGAAAAAACTATTCCTGAAATTTCGGGATATTTAACCGACGAAAAACTTTGCGAACCAGCTACACAAACACTTTTGTCGTTAGAGATGAAAGTGGTTGCCAAAGAATTTATTGCCGCCCTACCTCAAGTTAAAGGGAAAACCTTAGCCACTTTGGTACGTGCTCTGGGTGAAGTAAAATGCGAAGGATCAATCAGCCAAATTACTCCGCTTATTAATGCTGACCAACAATGGATGCAAAAAACTGCATTGGCAGCATTGGCAAATATTGGTGCCCCAGCTTCTTACAAGCCACTATTAAAAGCTGCTGAGACAGTTGGTTTTAAATACGAAGCAACTAACGCAGCCGAAGCATTTTTGAACTACACCAATCGTTTGGGCGAGCAAAACGAAATTGAGTTGATGAAAAAAGCCTGCAAAACAGTTTTCAAAGCAAACACAGCTGCGAATCTTTTGCACAACTACTCAACTGCTTTGGCCATTTATACCAAATATTTAGGTTACCAAGCCACTCCACTTTTATTGGATGCGGTTGAAAACAGCAACAAACCATTCCGTTATTCAGTACTTAATTTAGCTGAAAAAATTGGTGGAGTTGCTGACACCCGTACCTGGACTGCCAAAGCAAGTAGCGTTAATTCTGAAGTAGCAGCAGACATTATTTCAATGTTAGGTCGTCGTGGCGATAAACTGGCTACCGGTTTTGTTTCCGGGAGTTTAAACTCTACTTCGGCCGTTGTTCGCGAGGAAGCTGTTATTGCTTTAGGACAATTACAAGGAACCGAGGCGATTCCAGCTTTAGTTGCTCACCTTGCAAAAGGGAATGATATTGAAGCAACAAAAACAGTTCTTAACCAACTGCTCGATAAAAATCATTTGGCTTCGGTTGCTACTCAGTTAGATAAAACTTCGGGTAAAACAAAAGCAGCTGTTATCGAAATTATTGCAGCAAAAGCCGGCAGTGCATATTTCACTGAAATATTGGCCGCTACTTCTTCAAACAATGCGGACGAAAAAGCAGCAGCATTCAGTGCTTTAAAAAGCATTTCAACCCAAAATAATTTAGACGAATTAATTAAACTGTTACTTTCTGTTTCAGACGAAAATGAAATTACTAAAGTGCAAAGTGCAGTGGTTGCTGCTACAAACGGTGTTGTAACTGAACAGCAAAAAGATGGTAAACTATTTTCTGCATTAAATTCAACCAATAAAAAAGAACGGATTATTACTATCCTTCCAGAAATTGGTGGCGATGTTGCTTTAGAAACAGTAACCAATTATTTTAACACTTCAACAGGCTCTGTAAAAGGTGCAGCTTTCGAAGCATTAATAAGTTGGAAAGATTATTCAGCATCAAAATCGCTTTACGAAATTTGCAAAACTTCAAAAGGTGACTATCAGCAAAAAGCATTTTCGAGTTTTGCAAGAATGGTACGTTCGGCAAATTTACCCGACGACCAAAAGTTGTTGCAGTATCGTAAAATTATGCCTTTCGCCGCATCAAATGACGATAAAAACAGGGTGATTTCTTCCATCGGTAATTTGAAAACATTTTTGTCGCTTAACTATTTAGAACAATTTTTGGGTGAAAAAGAATTAGAGGCGGCAGCTGCCCGTTCAATCATGAAAATTGCATTGCCAGGCAACAATCAAAAGAATGGTTTTTCGGGAGATATTGTTAGAAATATTCTTACAAAAGCAGAGTCATTGATAATTGGTGAAGATAGCCAGTACGACAAAATAAAAATTAAAAAGTACCTGGATGAAATGCCAAAAAGCGAAGGTTTTGTTTCGATGTTTAATGGCAAAAATCTTGACGGTTGGAAAGGTTTAGTAGGCAATCCAATTTCTCGTGCTAAAATGAACGAAAAAGAATTGGCAACAAAACAAGCCGAAGCTGACAAATTAGTTCCTGAAAACTGGAGTGTAAAAGACGGCAAAATCGTTTTTAGCGGAAAAGGACACAATCTTTGTTCGGTTAAAGACTATGCCGATTTTGAAATGATTGTAGACTGGCTAATCACAAAAGAGGGCGACAGTGGTTTATATTTACGTGGAACTCCACAAGTTCAAATTTGGGATAATTCGCGTGTTGATGTTGGCGCACAAGTTGGTTCGGGCGGTTTGTATAACAACAACAAAGACAATGTTCGCGACCCACTTTTAGTTGCAGATAATCCAATAGACGATTGGAACACATTCCGCATTACAATGATTGGCGAAAATGTAACCGTTTATTTAAACGGCGAATTAGTAGTTGACAATGTTAAAATGGACAATTACTGGGATCGTAAT
>JABMPI010000673.1 GCA_013203755.1 Bacteroidota bacterium | reverse complement strand
TTATTGAATAAAGTGCGGCACGCACCATATTCAAACCGTTATGGGCAAGTTTAAGGAACAGTCTATCGGATTATAAAAAACGACCAAAAATGAATTTACAATACAAATAGATTAATTTGATTTGTGGAATCCTGAGACCACTTAAAAAACGGGGCGAAACTGAAAAGCCATACGAGTAGGATTTAAAACAATTATCTAATGAAAAAAGAAATTTTAATAACTCTATCTCTTCTAACTATCTGTAATTTAACCTTTACACAAATAACAACTAGTAAAGTTGCGGACAAAAAAGAAGAAATTTCAAACCAACCCTATGACAGTCTTATTAATTTTTTAGGAAAGGATGTCTATCAATATGTGGGACAAGAACTTTATCTTAAGGGTAAATCTGAAAGTTTGAGAAAATATGGTTATACAGGATTTTTTACTGATTATACTAAATCAAAACAAAAAAAAGGTGTAGTCTATAAATGCTGTGAAAGCTATAACTCAAAATATGATGAATTAGCAGGTAAATACTTTGATGTAATTACAATTCACAAGCATCCAAAAGCGAAAGAAAGTGAATATTTATACGGAAAAAAGTTTTTCTTAGAACTAATTGCAAAAGAAAGTGGTGACAGAGTATATTATGAATATGATAGTCAATATAAACATTCTTTTCCATTTATTATAGTTGGTTTTTTCATTAAACAAAAAGAATTAAATATAGGGCGTGAAATAGTTGTTAGAGGAAAAAACTGGGTAACAAGAGCTGAACCAATGTTAGATATGAATACAGGAAAACCTGTTTCTTTTGAAGTTGGTAGTATATGGAAATGTGTAGATTTCACAGTCGAAGAAAAGTATTACACATTGTCCTTAGTACTAGAAAATGATAAGGGAGAAAAAATTCCACTTTCATTTGACAATGTTGATAACACTCACTTTGTTTTTGATGCTAGAAAAGCGGAACTATACAAGAAAATGTTTGGACAAGAAAAATGGGATAAAATATTAAATGGTAGGGTAGTTGTTGGTTTTACTGAAGAAATGGTTCTTTTGTCATGGGGAAAGCCAGAAAAGATTAATAAAGCATCGTATGGTGACCAATGGGTATATGATGGCCAATATATATATTTTGAAAATGGAATACTAAGTTCATTTAATTAATAACCTTCCCAATATATTATTTAAACAATTTAAATATCTTAAAAATGAAAAAGACTTTATTGTTATTAATTGCAATTGTACTTTACTGTGCATCATTTTGTCAAGAAACTCCAAAACTAAAACTAACACCCGAAGGAATTGAGTCAGTCACTCTTAATGTAGACGGCTTAAGTGCTTCTGAAATATACAATAAATCACTTGACTGGATACAAGAAACCTACAAAAACCCAGATGAAGTTTTAAAAGCAAATATTGAGAACAAGAAGATTAGAATAGATGGTTTTTCTCCAGACGCTCTGTCTTTTAAAAATATGGTAGTTATTAATTGGGGTGTATCCTATACTCTTGAAATTTCATTTAAAGATGGTAGATGTCGTTATGACTATGACATAAACTATTTTACTGGTTCAGATGGAGGAAGGACCATAATTACTTATGTAGACTTTTATAAAAAAAATGGTGATATTAGAAAATCATATCTTCCCGCTGTATCAAGTTTAGAAAATACAATAAATGATTTATTATTAAATTATTATAATTATATATCGGGAAAGACTGATGCTGCAAATGAGGATTGGTAAACACTAACGATAATTTTGAAAATAGTATAAATAAACATTTGGGAAAACTAAAAACCAGCCCATAACAATGGCTCATACTGCATACCGCAATTAGTTGTAAATATTAAGTGTATGCGTACTAATAAATATATTTGTAAGCAGAAAAAATAGAATTATTAAAGCGGTACGCAGCATAGCCGCACCGTTGGGCTTCATGCTGAGTTTCAGCTCAAATATTTGATCAAAGCATAAAAATTCGTATCTTTGAATGAGAATAATTAGTCACTAAATGAAAATTACGGAAAGAAAATATTTCGCAGAATACTTAAAATCAATAGGAAATAGAATTCCTGAATTGATTAAAAACTTTGACTTTTCAGAAAGCAAGGGTGGATTTGAATATTTGACAAAAGCTTCAGCCGTTTATTCTTCAAACATTGAGGGAAATAGCGTCGATTTGAATTCTTTTATGAATTATGAACTCAGCAAAGAAAAATTTAAATCGGGAAAGGAAATCGAAGAGATTGAGAACTTAATAAAAGCTTATGAATATGCACAAAAAAATAAGCTGACCGAAACTAATCTCTTGACTTGCCACAAAGTATTATCAGAGACTTTGTTAATTAAAAGCAAAAGAGGAAAATACAGGATTGAGAAAGTCGGTGTTTTTGGAAAGTCGGGAATTGCGTATTTAGCAATTGAACCAGAATTTGTAGAAAAAGAAATGAAATTATTTTTCAATCAGGTTTCAACTCTTTTTGAAAGCGAATTGACAGAACCAGAAATATTTTATTTTGCATCGCTAATACACTTAAGATTTGTACACATCCATCCATTCAGAGACGGGAACGGAAGAGCCGCTAGACTAATAGAAAAATGGTTTATTGCTGAAAAACTTGGTATAGACTTTTGGAAGATTCCATCAGAAGAATATTATAAAGAGAATCAGAAGTATTACTATGAAACAATAAATCTCGGAGTAAATTTTTATGAACTTGACTATAATAAATGTTTAGGTTTCCTAGAAATGTTACCAAATTGCTTGAAATAAAAAGCACGAAAGCCCAACAACAGCTATACTCCATTGCCGCGGCAATGGTTTCATAGAAAATTATTTCATGATTTTGAAGTGTAATCACAAACTCAATAATCAACAAATAAGCGGCAACGGCGCATAGCAATTCCGTTGGCAACCATTCCCCTACTAAAAAATCAGTTGATTATTTTCGCTAACGGGAGTATCTTTGAAGAGAGTTCCTTGCAAAGACCGGTTTTTTAAATGGTGCTTTTAAAGTCCGACCAACATTAAGGTCAGAATGTAAAAAGTAATGAGATTATTCTTATTACTTGGGTTTGATTTAAGTGGCGATCTGCCAATTGGCGGAATCCCGATTGGAATAATTTCAAAGTCGAGAGTTACATTCCCCGGAGCTCATTTTTTTAATCAAAAATTAAGTCCTATGAGCAAAAAACATGTTTCACTTGAAGTTGTCAATCCCAATGCAGCAGGGATTGATGTAGGTAGTCGCAGTCATTGGGTCGCTGTTGGGCAAGACTCACAAGATGTCAAAGAATTTGGTGTTTACACCGATGATTACAAAGAATTGGCAAGATGGCTACACAATCACAATGTCACAACCATTGCTATGGAAAGTACTGGAACTTACTGGCAGAACCTATTCGCATCACTTATTGGAGAAAGTTTTGAAGTAATATTAGTCAATGGTCGTCAAACAAAAAATATCAAAGGAAAAAAGACCGATATTCTGGATTGCCAGTGGATACAAAAACTACACACACTTGGATTGTTAAGTGCCAGTTTTCTTCCCGATAGCACAACAGATGTAATCAGAACCTATTCCAGGCACAGACAAAACATCATAAAACAAGCGGTTACAACTACCCTTAAAATGCAAAAATATTTACGTCTAATGAATTTAAGATTAGATGTTGTAGTCAATGATATTGTTGGATTGACCGGGCAAAAAATTATCTCAGCATTTGTTGAGGGAGAAAGGTCAGGTAAAGAATTAGCAAAACACCGACACTATAATATCAGAAAATCAGAAGAAGAAATAGCCAAAGCATTGCAATACAATGGACGAGAAGATTACTTTTTTGCACTAAAACAAGAATGGAAAACCTATCTACACTTGCAAAAGCAAATTGACGAAACGGATAAAGAAATTAAAAGACTGCTTAAAAATATCATCAAAAATGATGAAAACAAAAAGAAACACAAAGCAAAAAAAAAGTCTACAAACGAAAAAACAAAAATGCCATACGAAATACCGATATGAACCAAATTGGTTTTCAATTCTTTGAAGGAATAGACTTAATGGCAATTGAAGGAGTAAATGATGCCACTGTTATGGCGTTTATTAGTGAAATAGGCTTAGAGGGGATCAAAAAATTTAAGACCTCTAAAGAGTTTACTGCATGGCTGAGATTAGCTCCTAATAACAAAATCAGTGGCGGAAAAGTTTTGAGCCATCATTTACCAAAAGGCAGCAACCGTCTAAAAGTGGCTTTAAGACAATCAGCCAATGTAATAGGAAACTTAAAAGAAGGACATCTAAACAACTTCTTTAGACGAATAAACTACAAGAAAGGACGTGCTACTGCTGTGAGTGCAACAGCGAGGAAACTGGCCGTAATCATTTGGAATATGCTCACAAAACAACAAGTCTATAAACCACCAACTGAATATCTGTTCCTTGACCAAAAAAGAAAACTAAGATTAGTGTCTCGCATAAGAAAAAATATCGCTAAATTTGACATTAAACCACAAGATGTTGGATTTGATAAATTACTGAATACCAGTACTTAAATTTGACGTTAGTTGGAATAAAAAAAATGA